>JAQTMD010000014.1 GCA_028714595.1 Candidatus Omnitrophota bacterium | reverse complement strand
CCATACCTCGTAGAGCTCGGGATACGCCCATTCGGGATTCGCTTCGGTGACGGCTTGGTGGTGGCCCTTGGTCATGATGAATTCCGGATCATTCTCATCGATGATCCCCGGCATGAGCACGGTGATGTCTCCCCGCAGGCCGTTCTTCTCGATGGTGATGACGTCGGTCTTTTCGGCAACGTGGCGATACCCGTAATACACCAGTCGGCCTTTGTTCGCGTCGGTGATCAGCTCGGGATTCCGGTTGCTGGGCACCAAGTCCTGGAGCGGCCGCCTCCAATCCGGATTACCCTGCGCGTCCGTGTCTCCGAGGAAGAGATTCTTCACCTCCAGCATGGTCGCAACCGGGTCGGCCTGGTCATAGTTGGCATTATAATTGATATCCAGCCCGGATACCTTGGACAGGTTCCCCCCGTCGGTCGCAGCCAGGAATCCGGACAAGCCTTCAAAGGCAATTCCCTCCTTCTGCAAGGAAGCGATGGTCTTTTCAATCATAACTTCCCTGCTATCGCCGCGGACAAACTCAATATGGAAATTATTATTATCCCCGACGGGAATAAGTTGCAATAAACGATCGAACCAGACATGTGCTGTCTCCGCTTTCTTTCCGACCCATAATGTGCGTGTGTTGCTGAAAGCGCCGATGCCTTTCTCTCTGCCCTTTTTGGTATAATACTTAAAGTGGTCGGCCCCTGGGATACGACCCAGTTCCTGATATGTCCAAGTGCGGAAGACAAATTCCATATTATCTTTTACCGGCATCGTTGCCACATACGAAGGGTACTCGCTCTGATAATACGATTCCGCAAAAAGCTCATCTGCCTTTTCCACAAACGGAACAATGAGTTTCTGCAGCGCTATCCTTGCTTGTCCTCTCGTGAACGAGTCGCTGACTTGTTTTGAAAATGGCGCATCGGGTTCACTGAGCTTGGTTTTCATGAATGACTCTATGAACCGCGCCTCTGCCTCTTTCGATAGAACGGTCTTTATGCTGCCGCCGTCGCTGGCACTCCTCTGTGCGTCGATCTGCCTACGCAGCTCTGCAGGATCATTGACGAGCGCCATGGCTCCGGCAACGTCGAATTTAGTCACTGAATAAACAGCATCCGGATGGCGGACTTCGCTTCTGATATATTGGCCATCGACGGCTGTGACTTCTACTTTTATCCTGTCGAAAAGTAAACCTGCCGCGATTTCGACATCGATCCCGTCCTTGAGTATTTTGGAAAGCAGAGGAATAACGATGCTGTTAAAATTCACAAAATCTTTCAGGGATGATACTCCGTACCCAGAGGCTTTCGACCATCGGTCGCTGAACGCCTTTTCAAGCAGTGCGTATATCTCGGCTTTGTCCATGCCGCTGCCGGCGGCCTGCTCATTTTGATAACGCGCTCTTAATCCTTTATCGGTGTCATATAAGATCAAAAAGAGAGGTTTAGAATCCTCACCGGCGTAAAGGCGGGCGGTATAAAGTCCGCCATTTAATCCTTTAATTGCGGAATCAAAATCCTCCGGTTTGAGAATTACAGCCCCCTCGCCCAGCCAAGCAATGATCTGTCTACTTTCTCTTATCTGGAGCAAGAGATTATTTGCTTCCTTTAACTGCAAAGGCGAACCACTTATCGCAAAAGCAGTGAGATTCGACAGAAAAATCTTTTCTTGCTGCGTTAAGATTTGCCCGGTTAATCTAACCACAAAAGGATCAAGCTCATTTTTCACTGCTCTTCGTGCCTGCTCATTAAGATATTGTAGTTCTACCACATCAGCAAAGAAATAATCAGACCTTAGTTTTTCCTCTATATCCCAGATAGGAATTTTATTCTTTATCGTTAACTCCACCGCTTGATAAAGAAGCCTCCATCCTTCTGTGGTTCTGAAGAGTGTTATTTCCGTCTTAGATAGAGGCCTTCCCAGCAATCCCTCAATCGTAGCCAGCTGCATTAAATTTGTACCTCGCATTCCAAGCAAGGCTTCTTGAAACGCTGGCGGGGAGCTCTTGTCGCCCGCCATCAAGCTGTACTCGTCTTTGTTGTGTTCTTTTTTCCAGTTGTCCTGCACAATGTCTAACAGATTGATCAATTCTGTTAAACTGTCATGGGACGAAAGCCATACCGGACTTAGGAAAATGGCTTTCTCTTGCTCCAGCAACCCGCGTGCCCTTTCGCCTGACATCGTCCCTTTCGCTATATCAAGGAACGCGGGGCGGCTTACATCGTAAAACCGGACGGGTTGGATAACGGTCTTCGTGAACTCAGCGTAGACGTTGATGCTGCTGTCCGCACCTTTTCCTTCGCGCTGCAAGATTGCCTCTTGATCCTTAAAATATTTTTCTACCGCTCCTGCATATTCTTGCAGGAATTCGGAGATTTTGGCTCCTTCGCCCCGAAATTCCGGATTATTGATCTTGTTTATAATTTCCTTTAGAATATTACTGATTTCTCCAGGGTCTGCCCAGCCGCCGTCGGCATTGGATAAGAATTTTTTCTTCAGAGCAGGATCATTAAAGATTTTCTCCAAACCTTGCGTTGTCGGGTAGAGGACCATCATACTGCCACGGTTCGAAATATCGCCAAATTTCGAAACCTCTACTAAAGCAGCTATGAAATCATTATCCTCCAAGCCTTTTTTTGCATCCTCAAAGCTTACCCCTACCTGGAAACCGGTCAATATATTGGGTATCTTGGTCTTCTGGAACGCATCTACCATTGCAAGAGCCTGACCGAGCGTCGGTACGGGGTTTGAGAGGACTGAATAGCCTTGACTAGCAAATGAAACTGCTATTGCATCCTGCTGGACCAAGAGAAGGTCCGCGTGCAACTTTTCTACTGTCTTGGTATCTGATTTCCGTATGGCCCCTTCAATTTTTGCCAGCAAGTCGGACATTCCGCTGTATTTCGCCCCCGGGAACTGGTCGCCTTTTGTCTTCTTGCCGCCGTCGGCGCTGGCTGCCGCGTAAACCGGCAGGCCCTCACGCAGATACTCGTAGAGTTTCTTCTGGTCGGCTCGTGCCTTGCGCTGTTCCTCGAAAGTCTTTAATTTTTCCACGAGCTGCGCGTACGTATTTTCCTTGAGGACCTGGTCTTTCGTCTTTCCTTCGCTCTCAGCAATGACCGCGGCGATGGTCTGGCTCATCTCTTCGCGCATGAGCTGCCACAACTCTTTTCCCTGGACTGCTGCAGCCATTCTGCCCAATGCCAGCGACATGGACAGGATCGCGTTCATGCCCAGTTCGCCTTTTCTCTGCATGAATGCAATTTTTTCCGCCGCGCTTGCGTCTTTATTGATCTTTCCCCTTTGTATGCCTGTTTCCAACTCAGCATTCAGCAGCATCTGGTCGATCTGGAAAATGCTGTTGATCTCTGAGACCTTTTTGCCTACGAATAGCTTTGACAAAATCTGCTCCACATTGACGACCGCATTTTGCGTGCCTTTGCCGCCGTAGCGCTGCGCCTGGATAAAAAGAGCGGTGAGCGCAGCATCGTTCTTGGACTGGATGACCGCATCGTTTACATCCTTCTTGAACTTGAACGTCTTATCGGGTTGTTGAGTAAACAGGTCTGCGTACTTCTGCGTCAATTCACTCGGCTGAATAATGGAATCCACGAGGTGAATCGCTTCGCCCGTGCCTGCGCTGGTTCCCAGCGGAGTCGAGCCGGTGAATTCCATTAAATTCTCAAACATTTTGCTGCCCGGCACGCCTATGCTTACTTTCACTCCCACGGTCGGAATGCCGGCATTGGTGGCCTCTTCATAAGCAATGATCCTGGTTATCTGCAACTGCGGAATAAGCTGCAAGGCAAGATCTTCAAGCGCCTGGTCCGCCATTTGCGGACCTTGCGCTTTTTGCCGGATGGCTTCTTTCATCATCTTGATGATCGCGCCGTATTTGACCAGACGTTCGGTGTTTGCGCCGCCGCCTGCCTTGATCCCTTCCGCATCGAAAGAAATAGCTACCTGTGCTTCCATGTCGTCGTTCGGAGATTTTGACCGGTGCGATACTACCAAAAACATCTTCTTTCCGCGGGCCGTTAAGCCGGCAAGTTCGGTTTCCGACAGGGTTCCGATCTGATTTGCCTTGACCAGCAGGGTATTGGCCAATCCCTCATCACCTATCATTTCTACGGTGGAATCCCTGGTAGTCGCTATGTCATCAGCGATGACGAACATCATGTGGCCGTATCTGGCCATCCAGTTCCTCCAGCCTTCGTAATCGTCTTCTGCAAAGAGGTCTTCTCCCGAGATGATGGGAATGTCTTCCTCGATTGCCGCTGCTATTTCGTCTGCGAGTTCATCCCTACTCATCACGGTCTGGTCTTCGTCGCGCCAGAAAAGATACATCCCTACAGCATCGGGCTGCTTAAACTTTTCACGGTAGGCGATTTCTAATTCGCTATCCGCAGGATCTATACCCAGGACGACATCAACTCCCGGTATTTTACCGATATCTATGATCGCCTGCTTGGCCATCCTCCAGAGCCTTCGCTCGGGGATTTTATCTCCTTTTTCCTTTTGAATATACGTTGCCAAGCCTCCCTCTAACCCGATGCCCATGACGGTCGCGCCTTCTGCTTTCTCAATGATCTGCATGAGCCGGTTCTGCAGTTCAACCGTGATCTGCTGCGCTTCTTCATATGTCTTGGCAGTCAAAGGTATGAACATCAGTTCCTGCATGGAAATATTGCTCTTCGGATATTCTTTTTCCGTATGCCTTCCGCCCATACCTGAATTACGCCAGCCATAGGGAGCGCGGATGGGCATGCCGTTCAACGTGCCTTCCTGGATGCGGTGGCTGAGCATCCAGGCCATCACTTCCGGCATGCGCTCTTTCCAGGGCTTTACTTCGCCGGTCATCTTTGCCTGGACCTCTTTTGCCTTTTCGGCAGCTTTCTTTTCGCGTTCCTGGAATTCCCTATATTTCCCGGGGTCGGCTTCAATCCGGTCCAACAGAGTCACGATCCCGATGCCAAGGAGCATCCTGCCAGCGTACAAAACACCCTCGCCCATTGACGCTATGTCTCCGGTCATACCCTTGAGGATAAGACCGCCGGCGACCAATGAAATGGCGATTGGCAGCACGACCCTGGCGACCTTGAAACTGAATGCCGGGCCTTCTGCCGAGACTGCGAGGTTAAACGGGGCATCGGGATAGAAGCTGGCAATAAAGAAATTCCATATCTTTTCTCCGGTCCTTGCTATTGTCCCTTTTGCTTCCGGCGCCGGCGCCGCTTTGACGACGCCCTCGAACTTTCCCCATGGAATCTTTACGAACATCTCCGCATACCAGGCAAGGCGCTTGAAAAACGGCTGGTTCATTTTTTCCTGGGCGTCTTTGAGCAGTTCCGGCTTCAAGGCAGCAGTCTTCACTGCCTTCAAATAATGGCCCATTTCGTGCAGGGCTATGGCGGTATGCCAGGTGAGGTACAGGAAAGCGGCGCTGATCGGTGTTTCAGGGCTTGCGAACATGAACTGAAGTACTTGTAAATAATTAAAAGCTTCACCGGCAGGTAAACTCAACACTGAACTGACAAACGCCACGTGGAAGGCCATGAACAGGTGGTTTGCGAGGACCCACCTTCTCTCCAGCGCCGCGCGCACATCGGATAGAACCGACGGCTTTGCGGCTTCATCCGTGCCAGTACCGCCGTCGGCAAGGGCTGCCGCCGGCTGGGGCTGGGCAGCGACGGTGACACCGGCGGGCCCGAAATCCGCCGCTAAAAGGCTCGGGTCTTGCGGCACGGTCGGCGTAAGCTGGGTCTGGATGAGCATGCCGGCCGTTCCGGCCGCCAGAGGATTACTTGACACCGGCAGGAATTTTCTCGCGAAGTCCATGCCGCCCGAGAAATACTGCCTGATGACAAGTCCAGTGGTAGTCTGGACGCCTTCGCTGATGTTATACTCGCCGCCGGTAAAAGATTTCTGGTATGACTTGAAATATTTATCCTTCGACCATTTCTTCTGCGAGGTCAGGCCGGCGAGGTCTTTGTTGTCGATGGACGCGACCAGCGCGCTGGTCTCCTTCTGCGCGCCGTATTTCTGCTTGAACCACTGCGCCAAAACCAGCGAATAGTACACCTGGCGCAGAGCAGCGTATTTCTTGGAGGAGTTGACTTCCCTGGTGAGCTTCGGGAGCACGAGCGTGCGGATGAGCTCCGAGGAATACTCGTTCAGCACTTTCATCCGGGGATCGTCGAAGTTGTACGCGGAGGAGTCTTTGATGTAATCCTGCTCGAGCATGACGTTCAAGGAAGCCTTGTAGACATAGGCGCTGTCCTGCGACTGGCGCATGATGATCTCGCCGGGTACGATCCAGGGGCGGGTCAGCGTGGGGACGCTGACGTCGCTGTCGCCAAAGAGCTCTTCTGCCTTTGCATAGAGCCTGTCCCAGTACTGCCTTCCCTCCGCTGTCTGCGGCGAGGTGAACGCAGCCATGTCCTTCTTCAACTGGAGGTCGGCCTCAAGCAGGACCTTTCCCAGGTCTGTCTGCTCCAGGTAAGGGTCGATGATCTCTTTGGCGGAATCCGGGCGCAGGTTCACCCAGAACATGCTGTTGGGCAGACGCAGTCCGAGCTGGAAGTATTCCATGAGGGTCTTGGTGGTCTTTTCCACCTGGGGAAACTCGATCTTCTGGACGTCGCCCTTGTCAAGGAAGAGTTTGAAACTGTCGTGAGCCTGGTCAAAGGTGAGGCTGCGCAAATGCAGCGGACGAAAACGGTCCGCGGCAACGTAGCCGTTCAGGTACGCCGGTATGGTTATCTGGGGCGCTACCTGGGCAAAACCCGTCTGTTCGAAGAAAAGACAGAAACTGATTGCCAGTGCGATCGCTCTCTTGACCATTTCATTTCCTCCTGCTTTTGTTTTGTTTTCTTTCATAGGAAATTCTTTTTAAAAGTTATTTCTTAGTATAATAAAAAAACCACGACTCTTGATAATAAACACATTTACTCAAGAACCGTGGCGGTGTATTCTTGAATCTGTTAACCTACTTAATAGCCTGATTGTACTATAAATATAACATATAAGCCCTTTATTTTCAAGTTTTTTCTCGGTTTTTTAAAGGAAAGCCGCCTCGAAGGATGAGGCGGCTTTTGTTCAAGAACCGTGGCGGGGAAAAAGCCAAAAGATTATTTCTTCTTATCGGCCTTCTTGACGCTGATCGAACCAAGCTCCACGATCTGCTTGTTCGCGTTCATGTTCGCGGCAATGACGCCCGCGCGAACGGTCTCAAGGTCTTTGGTCATGCCGGCGACTTTCTGCCAGATGTCTTTTCGTTCCGCTTCCACGAAATCCAGGCGGTCTTCGATACGACGCAGGCTGTCGCTGTAACCTGCCATGCGCTCGTCAGACGTCTTAATGGTGGTAATAAGACTGTCGAGCCTGGAATTCAACTCGGCCATGGTCTGGCGGGTCATCCGCTGCTCGATATGATTAAACCGGGCATAGGTAAACAGAATAAGCAAAAACATGACAATCACCATCAAGAGCGCGATTCTGTCGGATTTCATGAGAGGTCTGCCTCCTTCTGGGTTTAGATTGCCCGAAAAGAAAAAGCAACCCTCCTGTCTTGGAGAGTTGCTCATGATTTTAGCTACTCTTGCGCCATGCCTGTCACCTCGGTGACATTTAAGTTATTGTACCCTAAGAGAAAGAAGAAGTCAACAAAAA
The DNA here is from genome assembly GCA_028714595.1 of Candidatus Omnitrophota bacterium. Classification (GTDB taxonomy): domain Bacteria; phylum Omnitrophota; class Gorgyraeia; order Gygaellales; family Profunditerraquicolaceae; genus JAQTMD01. Next base: position 8,176 of record JAQTMD010000014.1, on the reverse strand, counting down.
AATGTCAAAAGCCGGCAGAGGACAGTCTTATTCCGGTCCGGGGACAGGCTTCGACGTCTGCGCCTGGAGGGCTTTTTTCAGGTCCGCGATCTCCTGCTGCAACTGCCTGGACGCTTGAGCCAGACGCTCGATCTCTTCTTCCATGGCCAGGATCCTCCGGGCCATGAACTGTTCCGGCGGCTCGAGGATAAGCAGCGCGTCTTTTTTGGTGACCTTGGTGCCCCGGGGTATCAATATGTCGGTTCCTCCGACCTTGATAAGCTCCATGCCCGGCGGGACAGCCCCTGCATCCTCCTGCTCTTGTGCGCCGGCGGACATCGGCAGGCAAAAAACAAAGCACACGATACAGGCAGTCAGGAATTTTCCTATCGTCTCCATCAGTTTCTCCATGGTAAAGGGTTTAGGGATGTAGGCGTCGGCGCCGATGACCCTGCCGCGCACCCGGTCGGCGTCGCTGTCTTTGGCGGTAAGCATGACCACGGGTATCGAATCCGTCTCTGCATCTCTTTTCAGCCGGCGGCAGACTTCTTCTCCGGGCATCTCGGGCAGGACCAGGTCCAGGACGATCAGGTCGGGCTTTTCGCTGCGGGCGAGCAGCAGACCTTCCTTTCCGCCGTGGGCGATGCTGACCTGGAAACCGTTTGCCCTGAACCCCGTTTCCAGCATGGTGCAGATAAAACTGCTGTCTTCTATTACCAGGATCCTCTTCTCAGGCATCTTACCAAAGGATGATGCTTGCTGACGGCTTAAAATCTTTCAACACCCTGATCGCGTCTTCGACGCGGGCCTCCTCTACCATCAAGCCCGCCGGAAGACCGACTTCAGGATTCATGTGCAGGCCCGCAAAATTAAAGTCGATGCCGGCTGACTCCAGTATCGCTTCCGTTGACTTCCTGTCTGTCTCGCTGTTGATGATGGCGATCTGCACATACGCGGCCGGATTCTGGAATTCTTCGGGTCCCTGCCGGGCATCCTGCGGAGGGAGTGTTTCCAGCGGCTGCGCCGATCCGACTTCCAGCCCCCGCCTGCGCCCTTCTTCCGCAAGGAGCGCATACGCCCCTTCGACGTAGGCTCCGGGACCGTCGGCAAGCATGGAGAGAATCTGTGCGTCGGTAAACGACCGGTACTGGTTCTGCAGCTTCTGCCGTTCTGAAGGTTCCATCATTGAGCCCTCGACTGAAATAAAAAATCCCAAGCGGAATCCTTGGGAACAATCCGGCCTCTCCTGCGCGTCATCTCTGGCGTAAGCGCTCCTTTCTTGCCTTATTATAGCATTGCTGCGAAAGCAGGCAAATGATTTTAGGCAGGAGAGAATCTTTCGCGATCGGGAAGGACTCCGGAGCGTTCGCGCCCGGGACATACGGACATCTCAAGGCCGTGGGCCTCCAGGAGCGCCGTATTGGAAAGTACGGTATCGGCTGTTTCCTCGACGATAAGCCTGCCCTGGTCGAGCAGGATCACGCGGGAACAAAGCTCGCCCACCAACTCCAGGTCATGCGTGGCAATGACTTTCGTGATCCGTAATCTTTCCAGAAGCCTGATCAACTGCCTGCGGTGTTTGGGGTCGAGGTTTGCGGTCGGTTCATCCAGCAAAAGCACTTTCGGGCTCATGGATAAGACCGTGGCCAGGCAGATCCTTTTTTTCTCTCCGAAGCTCAGATGGTGCGACGAGCGTTTGATTGCCGGGAGCATGTCCACTTCTTCCAGTGCGCGCACCACTGCCTCGCGCACTTTATCGACGGGCATGCCCATGTTCAGAGGCCCGAACGCCACGTCGTCGAAGACCGTGGGCATGAAGAGCTGGGAGTCCGGGTCCTGGAATACCAGGCCTACCTGCGACCTGATGCTTGTCAGGTTTTTTTCCAGGACCGGCAGGCCGAACACGCTGATTGCCCCCCGGCCGCTCAGGATGCCGTTGACATGCAGGAGGAATGTTGATTTGCCGGCGCCGTTAGGACCGATAAGCCCGTACGTCCTGCCTGCCTCAATCTCCAGATTCAAGTCCTCGAGCGCTTTGGTGCCGTCAGGATAATTGAAGTTCAAACCTTTGACTTCGATGCATGGCTGTTGCATGGTTTTAGGCCCCGCTGTGGGCGATGGTGACAACGATGACCAGAAAGAATCCCAGAAAATACCGGTCGACCTTCGTAAGGGAAAAATCATGGAGCGTGTGGATCCGGCCGCTGTAGCCCCGGCAGCACATGGCCGCATAGACCGCCTCCGCCCGCTCGTAGGAACGGATAAACAGCATTCCGACCATATTACTCAAAGTCCTTGTCTCCAACCGAAGGCCGGGCCGGATCGTGCGCGAACGTTTTGCCGCCGTCATCTTCTCGAGCTCGTCTTCGATCACGAACACGTAGCGGTACATAAAGGAAATGATCGTGATAAAGAGCCGGGGGATCTTGAGCTGTTCGAAGCCTTTCAACAGATCGGGGAATTCCGTGGTATTGACCAGCAGGATCATTGAGACGATGGACAGATACCCTTTGACGACGACGCCCCAGAACGTCAGAAGGCCGGTATAGGTGACGCAGAGACCTCCGGGGATGCTAAGCGCCACGATCCCTCGTCGGCTAAAAGGCAGAAAAAACGCCGCAAACAGGACGAACGGTACCAACGTCAGCGATTTCCTTACCGCGTACAGAGGCGGAATCCCTGATGCGAACACCAGGCCTGCCAGAAAGAACGCGTACATGCCGAAGGTCCGGAAGCGATACGCGGGCGTCAGCGCGATGCAAAGAATAAGAAGAACGAACGCCAGGATCTTTGCCCGGGGATCGCGGCGATGCAGCAGGGAATCCCTGCGGCTGTGTTCGTCGAGAAACGCGTGTCTCACGACTTAGTCTTTCTTTTTGATCAGGCCTGCGAGCCCCCATCCTGCGCCGAAGACGACGAGCGTTCCCAGGATGCCGGCTGAGGCAGTCGCGGCTTTCTCATCCTTGACCCCGGGCCAGGCATAGTCCGGCACCGGCGACGATAACGCGGGAGCAACTTCGCCTTTCTCCAGGAAACCTTTGTCTTCTGCCACCCGCTCCAAGCCGTCGGGCCAGGGCGAGGCAAACGGCGACAGCACAAGCGCCAAAAGGAGCGCAATCCCTAAACCCCACAGGATATCCTTTTTATTCATGGGAAACCTCCACCAGGTCTGGCCGTACTTTTAATACGAACGAAAGTACGAACGTGGTGATGATCGCTTCACCGATACCGATCAATACGTGCACTCCCAGCATCGCCGGGAAGACTACGTTAAACGGCGCCGTGCCGGATAACACAAGTTCCAGCGAACACGCTGTAGATGCCAGGACCACCGATAACCAGGCTGCGGCTGCTGCGGCGGCCAGTAAAAGTTTTTTACCCAGGATTTTCTTAAGGATTGCAAAGACCGCGTAGCCGCCGAGCGTGCCGATAAAAGACATGTTCAGGATGTTCGCGCCCAGCGCAGTCAGACCTCCGTCCTGGAAGATCAGGCACTGTACCACTAAGACGACCGCCAGGACGATGGCGCCGGCCCACGGCCCCAGCATCACTGCAGCCAGCACTCCGCCGAGCAAATGGCCTGATGTCCCGCCGACCACGGGAAAATTAAGCATCTGCGCGGCAAAGACAAACGCAGACATGACGCCCATGAGCGGCACCATCTTGTCCTTTAATTTTGCCGCGGCCGTCCGGATGCAGGCGCCCAGGCCTACGACGGAAACCAGCCACGCCGGCCCCCAGGTTGTTGCCGTTAAAAAACCGTCGGGTATATGCATTGATTCCTCCTTACTCGGGGACGTTCCCCCAGGTACCACACCTGCATCTTCTAACAATTTCTCGAACAATGAATTAGAACTATTACCTTCATACGGGGTGTCCCCTTGGGGAACGTCCCTTAGAAATCGAGCTGACCGCGAAGCCCGCTGACCACGATGGTCCCGTCGCCGTTCGCCGCGTCTTTCCCGTACGGCCGCCAGATGACCTGCAAATCAGGACTGATGGTGAAGTGCTCATTCGCCTTAAAGGCGTAGTAACATTCCAAATGGCTCTCGGTTTTGGCGATGAGGCCGTTGGCCTCTTTATATTTCTTAGAAGGAACGGCCTGACCGAAGCCGATACCCACGACGTCTTCTTTCCTGCCCCAGAGAGCGCCTTTGATCTGCGGCCCGAAGCTGTACGACTGGTACAGTGATACACTTTCGCCGTTGAGATAGACATCCGGGTCCTGCCAACCATAGCGGAAGAACCCGCCGAGGCAATCGGTGAATTCCTGATCGAAGCTGACGCCCCACCCCAAACCATTTTCTTTGTCTTCGGTAGTATCCATCCACGTGGTGTGGCCGGCATTGTTCTGCCAGAAGATCAAACGGTAATTGCCGCTGCGGCCGAAAAGTGCGGGTTTGAAGTTCAACTGCGTTGCGAGGAAAAGGGCATCAAAAATGTCTTCTCCGTCGGCATTGCTGTCCATCGCCAGCACGTCGATGACAAGCTTCTCCGTCGGTTCCCAGGCAAGCCGGACTGCCGCTTCTCCGCTATCCGTAGGAAATTCAATCACCGGGGAATTACAGAACATGTTTCCCAAAAACTGCAAAGCCTGGTCATAGGCGTATTCATTGGTGTCGATATAGCTAAACGCATCGAGCTTGCCGACCGTCAGGCTGAGTTCCCACGGTTCGAAATAGTGCTCGTACCACGCCTCGGTGATGCTGGCATTGGAATCAGTATCGGTGGCATCGTAATTGACGTTTGAGAAGAGTTGTAATTCATCGGTGACGCCGACGCCGTTTCCTCCCTGGAAATGCACCAACCCCCAGCCATAGTCGCCGAATTTCTTATCCAAGATGATGTGGGCGGTATAGGAGGCATCGGTGGCGTCTTCGGTGCGGGAAAGCATGTCAGCGCCGTTCGCATTACGCGCATACTGGCCGATCGTGGTCACCCAGCCCGTAAAATCCAAGCCTTCAAAAGCCTTATACGCCGGGATCCTGGCATTCAGATGTTTATCGATCTGTTCGGAGAGTTCTTCGGGAACTTCAGCAGTCGCCGCAGCCCGCGCAGCAGGTTTTTGCTTCGAACCCATCCGGTCTTCCAATTCCCCGATCCTCTGTGCCTGCTCGGCGACGGTCTGTTTGAGTTGGCGAATCTCCTGGAGCAGATGGACATTCGAGACTTCCTGCGCGTACGCCCGTGCGGCGCCGAACGCGACAACAACGGTACAAAGAACTATGAACACCGGTGCAATGCGCCTGGTCATCCCTCCTCCTTTTCTGTCACGTTTTCGATAATCGTGTTACTTCCTTCCAAAAAAATAATACTACCCCAGGTGTTTTCCGGTCGTGGCCATGCTCAAGGAACCGTGTTTGACGCCCTTGACGGATTTCAAGCGGTCAGCCAGTTCCTGGACCTTTTCGGGTTTGCCTTTGACGGCGATGATCTCAAGACAGTTATGGTGGTCGATGTGCACGTGCTGGCTGGCGATGATGTAGCGGCCGTAGTCGTGCTGTATGGAGGTTATCTTGTTGATAAGCTCCCTGCGGTGATGGTCGTAGACGAGACTCACCGCGCCCACGACTTCGTCGCCCCCGCTCCACTGGCGCTTGACCTCTTCCTGGCGCACGAGCGCGCGGATGGCCTCCGAGCGGGTCGGATAGCCTTTTGCCCTGCGCAGGTTATCCAGTTTTTCCAGCAGTTCTTTTTCCAGCGATACTCCGAATCGGACCAGTCCTGACACGGCATAACCTTTCAATAGTGTTACGAATATAAATATCGTAGCATATATTATTTCCGTGTCAACAACAATTTCTACGAAAAGGCGTTCTGACCGATTAAGTAACGGCCGGCTCGGATTATTGCTTACTGAGTATAACTGTGAAGGCCGGGGAGGATATAATTGACGCCGACAAACGTGAAGAGCGTTGCGAGGAACCCGAGTGCGGAAAGCCAGGCGGCCGGACGCTGTTTCCAGCCGAGCAAGAGACGGCCGTGCAGATAGACGGCGTACACCAGCCAGGTAATGAGCGAGCAGGTCTCCTTGGGATCCCAGAACCAGTAACTGCCCCAGGCGACATTGGCCCAGGCTGAGCCGGTGGTCATGCCGATGGTAATGAAGGGGAAAGCGAAGATGATCAATTGATAGGAAAGATTGTCCATGACCAAAAGGACCGGCGCCTGCTGCGGCCGCCGCCGGCTGGCGACGAGGTATCCGGCGCTCAAGACAAACGCCAGCGCCAGCGCCGCATAGCCTATGAAATACGTGACCACGTGCACTGCCATCCAGCTGCTCTGCAATGCCGGCATGAGCGGCTTGATGGCGGCATCCTGCGGCCACGTCAGGCTCAACAGAAAGATACAGAGCGCGTTGGCGGGGACCGCAAGGAACGCTGCCTTATACAGGTATTCGAAGACCGCGTAGACCAGCGCCACCGACCAGGCAAAAAGGACCAGCGCCTCGTACATGTTGGCAAACGGCGGCCTGCCCGCCCTATACCAGCGCAGCAGGACCAGGAAAGACAGGAACGCAAAGGCTGCCTTGAAAAAAGCCAGGCCGAGACCTTCCCAGCGCCGACTTTTCTTGAAATTTTTGAGGACGAAGAAAAAGGCGCTCAACAGGCAACAACAGTACGCTCCGAGTGATAAAAGGGTATTCACGGCTCCTGCCCGGTTATCTTTTCGATCTTGAGAATCCCAGCTTCGGGTAGAACATGATGATAAGGCCGGCGTTCAACAGGATGAAACCCGCAAAGACAAAGGCAACGCCGGGGTCGCGCACCACCTCCAGGCTCGTGTACGAAGGATTCTCTTCGTCATATCCCGACTGGTAGAAGGTGTAACCGCGGTATGAGAACGGGGCATTGACCTTTGTCCAACGGCTGAACGTTTTGTTACGGGACGCATCGATAACGGTCACGGTGCTCCGGAATTCCTTGACCACCGGCATCCACATGAATTTGAATTTGATGTTCGGGTCTTTGGAAAGGCCCATGGCCGGATGCCTGGAAAACACCCAGCGATCCTCGACGCCCGCGCCCCGTTTGATGCGGATCAAGACCGCCGGATTATTCGGCATCTCTGATCTGCCGGCAGGTTTCATGTCTTCGGTAAGAGAAAAATCCGGCATATAGTCAAGGACTTCGACCGTGTAACCGGTATCTGCCACCTCCTGCCGGGAGCCCGGTGCCAGGCTGTAGTATCTGCGTACGTCCTTGTCCTTGACCAAAACGCCGATATCGTACTTCTCGGGCCGCACGGCATACCAGCTCATGCTGAAGTCGTCGAGCCGCACGCTGAAGCCGAGCCGGTGGAACGAACATTGCGCTTTGTCCTCTTGGCTTACGACAATCGCGTCTTTGGACCGGCCCTCTTCCAGCTCAAGGACCCCCCGGACACTAAAAAAGAAGCTCACCATCGCCCCGAGCAGGATCACCAGGACCGAAAGGTGCGTGAGGCCGGAGCCAAGCTTCTTTTTCCCGAGTCCCAGGCGGGCCGCGGTACAGACCAGGGTGTTCAAGCCGAACAACACCAACAGGGCGATAAACCAACCCGAGTAATAGACCTTCGGCTGCAGTTCCTCGGGAAGCAGGGCCCCGACCAGCGACGCGACGATGATGACAACGAATAAAATCAGGGCGAGTTTGATTGACCCCAGGGATCTGACGATTCCGATGAATGTATTCTTCATGGCATGATTTCCTCTTTACCGGCCTTTCAGGACCCCGGCCATGGCCGCAAGCGTCCGCTCCCGGTCCTTGCGGGAATGCGCGAACGAAAAGAAATTCGCCTCGAACTGGGACGGCGCACAATAGATGCCTGCCCCAAGCATCTTCCGGAAGAACCGCGCGTAGCGGCGCACGTCGCTTCTCTTTGCAGAAGCATAATCCGTGACCCCGCGGTCGGTGAAGAAGAGCGTAAAAAGCGAACCCGCGTGGTTGACGGTGCAGGCGATGCCGCTGGTCCGTATCAAAGACTGCAATGACTGGCAAAAGTCGGCGATGGTCTGGTTCAGCCACATGTAGTCTTTGCGTGCCAAGACTTTCAGCGCGGCAATACCGGCGCTCACCGCAACGGGGTTACCCGATAACGTGCCTGCCTGATAGACCCTGCCCAGCGGCGATACGCAATCCATGATCTCTGTCCTGCCGCCGTAGGCTGCCAAAGGCAGGCCGCCGCCGATGATCTTGCCCAGGCAGGTCAAATCAGG
>JAQTMD010000013.1 GCA_028714595.1 Candidatus Omnitrophota bacterium | reverse complement strand
GACGCTCTGTGCGAAATCGCCGACCCGCAGGGTCATGACCAAAGCGGCCGCGATCACCGCAAGGATGATGAAGACCACCATCGCTTCGATCAGGGTAAACCCGGTCTTCCTACCAGGAGACCAGGGTAGAAAGCTCAAGATGCCTCTGGCGTCCCTGTTCAGTCCAGGTAACATTTGCCACCACGCTCTTTGACTGGCCTGACCCGGTAACCGCCACCGCGATCGCCTCGTCATCCAGGTTGGTAAAATTCGTGTCCGTGTAACTCGCCAGGTCCGCATAGGTGACGTTCTTGAGCTTCTCCAGGACATACTGGGCGTCGCTGGCGGCCATCGCCTTGTTGACGTTGGCGGTGTTCAAAATGAACGAATGGATAAAACTGGAAAGCAATGCCGTGATGGCAACGACTAAAATCCCGGCAACGACCATCAGCTCCAGGAGCGTCAGGCCGTTGCGCTTCCGAATTCCGTGAACGACTGTACCCGGCGGGACCTTCATCATCGTCATTCTTTTATATTGCATGATTCCGCGGTGACAACCTGGCCGGTGGTGACCGTGAATGTCTTTATTCCGGTCAACCCGCAGCGAACCGGCATGACCGTGCAGGTATAGCCGGAAGGCTCGACGCGCAGACAATTGAACACATAGCCGCGCGTATACGACGGACCCAGATATTCGCTCTTGATATAGGGGGGAGTTGCTGCGGCCAGCGCCTCGAGCGACGCAGGATACGCGTGGTCGTGGTCATTGGCAAAATTCTCCAAAGCAGTGGTGACCAGCTTTAACGACTCCTCGGCGTCCGCTTCGTTCTGGGCGATCCTAAAGGTAATCACCTGCATGATGGCAAACCGCAGGACAAGCGCGGCCAGCGCAATAACGATCATGAAGACGACAAGACTTCTCCCCCTTCTGTTCATCATAGACCCGATTCTTATAAAAAACCCCGCACCGTAGATAACGGCGCGGGGCTTTTTATTACTGTGTGCTGTGCATTACTCCAGCGGAGCGTCAGTCAAGGTCGCATTACCCGTTGTATTATACCTGATGACTCCTGACGTATCGACGAAAAAGCGCCTGTTGCCGGTTGTGCCCGGAGTAACAGGCCATGCGTTGGCATCAAACCCCTGGGGATTATCGTTGGTGTCGTTGTTAGTTCCGATCAAAGAGAACTGATACCCCTGTTTGGTGCCTCCCGCCAGAACGCTGTCGATGTACGGAGGCGTGAGGCCGTCGTACAAAGTAGTCAGGCACGCCGGATACCCTGGGTTCGCTGACCTGAAGGTATGCGCAGCAGATGAAAGCGTCTTTAACGCCGCGATAGCCGCTGATTCGTTTGCCGCCAATCTTGCTCTTAACAGGTTGGGTATAGCGATGGCTGCCAACAGAGCGATGATAGCGACAACGATCATGATTTCTACGAGAGTAAAACCGCGTCTTTTCATTGTGTTGCCCTCCTTTCTAAGGTCGGATTGACCGCGCTGCTTTCTCTCAACCTCTTAGATAAGAAAAAGTTAAATGAAAGCTTCTCTTGGTCTCTAAGAGGTTTCCAAAAACAAACCCGGTCGCCTTATTGCTTTTATACCACCTCCTTTCTTGTTTGTCAAGAAAAATTTCAGAGGCAACCGATGTTTATTTTTAGAAACATGTCGAGAGAGCAAAAAAAAACCTTGAGGCTAACCTCAAGGCATCTTGAAGTTTACCCCTTTGGCAGCTAGGCTATCGCCACAAGGGGACAGCGGCGCCTCTTATGCGCCGGATGTCCCATCGTGTCGACCCTCTGGCTTTGCGTCCCAGGATTACTCCTGGTTTGCCGTTTCAGTGGGCAACATTGTTACTATAAGTATACCAGATAAATACCCATATGTCAAAGAACGAATGAAACACGTACAACTGATCAGTTTGATGTCCCCCGCACCAAACTTTTGAGAGGCAGTCCACTTAAACTATACCACAAAACCAGGGCATTGTCAATATCGTATTGACTATTATTCATATATAAGGTGAGCAGACAATCAATGGATTTTGGGGGTCCTGCAGGTTGGGCGGGTCATGGCTTGAGCGGGATTCGCAGCACCGCTTGGATTTCCCCGGCGTGGAAATCCTCGCTCGGGTGATTTTTCTCGCTCTCGCCTCCTCCGCATACGCACGGGCGATCCATGCCCGCTCGAAAAATCTACGTGCTGCTCACTCCGCTCAAGCCTCCCGCTCGAACACTCACCCGCAAAATCCGACCCCGCCAGCCAGCCGTTACAACCGTACCAAGAATCAAAATAAGTATTGCAAAGTGAGTCTCCATGGAGATGAAAGAGATTTGAGCGGGTGGCGTGGCAAGAGCGCGAAAACCCTTGAGCGTTCTCGAAACAGAGCCGCTCAGATTATTCTACATGTCGGGGAGGTTAGTACGTCTGGGAGCCGGACTGCGGACTGTTGAAGCCTTGCCGGAGGTCGAACCCTACCTCGGGGAACGCCTTGAGTTTGAAGACAAGCCAGACGGAATCGCCTTTTGATTTTTCATGGGAATAGGTCATCTCGAACAACCAGCAGTGCAGATCCCGGGAAAAACCGTATTCCTGCACCACCATCCCTTTTCTCTGGCCTGCGACACTGGCAGTCTGCAAGCGCTGGTAGAGGTGCAATTTCCATTTGGGATTGAGCCGCCACTCCGACCCGAGCACCACTTCATTGCTTCCGTCATACTGGTAGCGCTGGCCGAGGCCCAGCGACCGTTCAGGGGCGAAACCGAAGTTAAAGGAATAATTCACCGTCGAAAAATGGTGCTCCTGGGGGATGTAATCCGCATCCGAATAAAACACGAGCCATGAGTACGGCACGAGCTTGAGCTCCAGGAGTATATCCGAGAGCTCGTCGTGGACCGTGTGGTTGGTCAGGGGATCGGTGCGATAAAAAGAATACGTGGAGTCGACGGTAAACTCAAGCACGTCGACGGTAGCGTCATGACGCTTGGTCTGCAGTTTATTCGAAAGCCCTGCGGTCACCGCATTACGCTTGGCGATGGCATCAAGGGAATCGACCTGGATGAGACGGTAGCTCGGGACCGACGGGGCATTGTTATACGCATACCCGAGGGTCGGAGTGATGACGTGCCGCAGCCGGTTGATCTCGATGTTCAGGAAATTCGAGGACACGTCAAAGACCCGGTAGAACTTTGTGCTCACGTCGGCCCCGGAATAGAACACGGTCCTCGCAGCGATGGAATTGGCGTCGTTGTCTTTCGAGTAATACGTCAGCCGCTCGGCGACAAACGGCGTTACCTCAAAAATAGACACCTTGGCCGGCAGCGAGGCCTTGTTGAAGGTGTCCAGGCGATTGACGCTCTCATCATCCAAAGAGGGGCTGGGGGCGGCGATCTTCTTGTTGTAATTGGCTGCCTGGGAGACGTTTTCGAAGTACAAAGGCGTGGAGCCGAGCTGCAGCGTGGGCATGGAATAGGTAACCTCGGGCAGTTTCTCCGTCTCGCTGTACCAGCGGTTGACCCGTTTCTCGAGGTAGACATTGACGCTGGAGTCGGAGAACGAGTGATTGAGCAAAGCGTACGTTATCGGCTGGGGGTCGCGCTCGTACTCGCGCGGGAAATAATCCTTCAGGACATTGAAGGAGGATCCCGCCTGCTGCCGCCGCTCGTCCTCGATGCGGTAGTATTCGGAGGTGAAGGTCGTTTGCGGATCTATGTCCCAGCGGTGGCGCCATCGGGCAAAATACCGCTGGAATTCGCCGGGTTGACCTTCCTCGGTGTCCCGCGGCCGCTCCTGGGTGTAATACAGCTTGAGGTCCCCTCTTCCCAGGCCCGTGTCCCGGTAATTGGCGCCGAGGCCTTCCGCAAAGCCGAGCCTCTGGCGATAATCCAGGTAGACCCTGCCCTGGACGGATTCGGACAGGTGGTACCGCGTCGACGACAACAGATACGGCCCCCAGTCGCCGCTGTAGCCCGGCGTTAACTGGACATACATGGCGTTATCCTTGAGGCTATGGTTGTAAAACGGCAAATACGCGACCGGGACGTCACCGATATACAGGACGTTCCGGCGGGACTGGATCTTGTCGCCGGGAAAGATGTTCAAACGATGGCTCTTGATGCGGTAGTGCGGATGGTTGAAGTTGCAGGTCGTGGCGTAGCCTTCGCCCGCAATGAACTGTTTCTCGGAAACAAGCTCTATACGGTCGGACCTGCCGTAGTACGGCTCCGAATAAAACGTCGCTTTTTCGACGGACCCCTTCTTGGTAGTGAAATTGTACCGTATCAATTCGCCGCGCATCAGGCCGTTCGCGTCCTCGATGCTTACCGCGCCTTCGGCCACGCAATCTTTCGTCTGGGTGTTCACCGTCAATTTATTGCAGCGCAGCTTCGTGCCCAGATAGTCCACCACGACGGAGCCGGTAGCCTCCATCTCTTTCCGGTCGGTAAAATATTCGACGGTATCCCCGTTGACGACCAGCGACTCCTGGGGCAGATATGTCCCGGTGCCCTGCGCAGACAGGTTCAACCGGGTCGCACAAACAAAGAGGATTGCGGTGAATGCAACGGCGGCATGGCGAATGGCGGGCTTGTTCATCCGTTATTTCTTGGGAATCTTCTTGTAATCGTCCAGGAACCGCCGGACACCGATGTCGGTGAGCGGATGCCTGATCAGTTGTTCGATGACGGCAAAAGGGACCGTAGCGATGTCCGCGCCCAAACGCGCAGCGTCCACGACGTGCAGGGGATTGCGCACCGAGGCGACGATGATCTGCGTCTTGAAAGCGTAGTTGGAAAAGATCGTCCGGATATCGGCGATGAGGTCCATGCCGGCATGGCTTATGTCGTCGAGCCTGCCGATGAACGGCGATACGAAATCCGCGCCGGCCTTGGCGGCCAGCAGCGCCTGGGCAGCGGAAAAACACAGCGTCACATTTGTCTTGATTTTTTCGCCGGACAGGATCTTGACGGCCTTGAGTCCCTCTTTGACCAGCGGCACCTTGACGACGATGTTAGGGGCGATCTTCGCCAGCTCGCGGGCTTCCGCGACCATGCCCGGGCAATCCGTCGCCATGACCTCTGCGCTGACCGGCCCGTCGACGACAGAACAGATCTCTGTGAAGACCTCGCGCGCGGGGCGGTTCTCTTTTGCGATCAAGGAGGGGTTCGTGGTTACCCCATCGATCACCCCGAGGCTTGCCGCCTCGCGTATTTCATTGACGTTTGCCGTATCTATGAATATCTTCATCGTGCGGTCTTGCGCTTGTCCGTCTCTTCTTTTACCAGGAACGCCGCCCCGATCATTCCGGCATCGCTGCCGAGCTGCGCCTTTGTCACCCTGACCTTCTTTGCCTGGACCACCATTGCCTGCATGAGGATGGTCTCGCTGACGGCATCGAACAGGACGCTGCCTGCGTTCGCTACGCCGCCGCCGATCACGATCCGGTCCGGGTTAAGGAGGTTCACTACCCCGACGAGCGCAACGCCCAGCTTCCTCCCCACGTCTTTCCAGATCGCCGCCGCTTTCGCATTGCCGCGGCGCGCCATGCGGCTGAGGTCTTCGAGCGGGATGTCTTTTTTGAAGATCATGCGTACGCGGTGCGCTATCCGGCGATTGCCGATGTACGATTCGAGACAGGCGACACCACCGCAGTTGCATGCGGGGCCGTGCTCGTTGATAGGGACATGCCCGATCTCGCCTGCCGCAAACGACGAACCCCGAAAGAGCCTGCCGTCGATGATCAGGCCCCCGCCTACGCCGGTGCCCAGCGTCAGGCACACGGCATTGGTCGAACCCCGTGCCGCACCCGCCTTGTATTCGGCAAGGCACATCAGGTTTGCGTCGTTGTCGACGAAGACCGGCAGGCCCAGCTTTTCTTCGAGGATGCTGCGCAGCGGTACTTCTTTCCAGCCGGGAATGTTGGGGAAAAAATGGACGACGCCCTGCGTGACGTCCACGGGCCCGGGCAGGCCGATGCCGATGCCCAGTATCGCCGACGTATTGAGCCTGCGCCCTGCCATGATGGCGTTGACCGACGAAACAATGGCGGTGATCAAAGACTTGGGCTGGGCAAAGATCTCCGTGGGAAGCACCTGGCGGCCGATGATCCGGCAGGTCGAGTCAAAAAGGGCGATCTTCAGATTTGTCCCGCCCAGGTCTATGCCGATATAGTATCTGTCTTTCATAGTGTAGAGTATTGTAGCGTACGGCGACGCTTATTGCAAGAACATTGTAGGTTCAGGGACCTCGCTGGACGCAGACCCGGTTGCGGCCGGTTTCCTTGGCGAGGTAAAGCGCCTTGTCCGCGGAATCGACCAGCGCCGCAAGGTCAGGCGTATCCTTCGCAAGCTGCATGATACCGATACTGATAGTCACCCGCAGGCTCTCGTCGTAGGCCTGGATGGGAGTGTCCGCTACGGTCTGGCGGATACGTTCGGCGACGTAGAGCGCGCCCTGGACGTCGGTCTCGGTAAGCACCAGCGAAAACTCCTCTCCCCCGTATCTGCCAAGCAGGTCAATGGAGCGGATATTATCTTTGATTATCTTTGCAACGGCAGCCACGATGGCATCGCCCACCAGATGGCCGTAGCCATCGTTCAGCTCTTTGAAATGATCGACATCGATCATCAAACACGCAAGGTCGAATCCGAACTTCCGGGACCGTTCAAGTTCTTCGGCACAGCGGGCAAACCAGTACCTGCGGCTGTAGGACCTGGTGAGCGAGTCGGTCGTAGCCAGTGCCTGGACGCGCTGGTAGAGCAGAACGCGTTTCACGGCGAGCTGGAACTGGGCAAAGAGTATTCCGAACGTCTCCTGGTCTTTCTGATGCAGGCCTTTGACCATGAGGCTGCCCACGGGCTCTTTGCCGACGTGCAAAGGGAATGCCTGGTATCCCTCAAAACCGGCGTCGCCCTGCCCCGTGCTCACGAAGACGCAATCCTGGACCGAAAGATAGCGCTGGACTGCTTCGTTGAAAGTCCGCAGTACCTTTTCCAGGTCAAGGAACCCGGTCAACTCCCTGGTAATCTCATAGGGGGCCACGACCCCCTCGAGCAGGCTCTTCAGCCGGCCGGTCTCCTGCGCCAGGAGCGCGTAGTCTGCGCGCAGCGACGCCTCTTCCTTGTTGAGCCGGTCATACAGGCTTGCGAGTCGGCCCAGGCGCCGAGCGAGGGACCATTCCAGCAAAATCCAGAAAACGGCAATCAGCACCGCATACAGAAGATACAGGCCTGCTGCTGAGACGCTCATTGTTTTTGGTCTGACGTGCAGACCCGGTTGCGGCCCGCACGCTTTGCCGCGTACATGGCCTTATCCGCTTTCATGACGAGGTCCGTCTCGTCCCGCGCTTCTTCCGGGAGCGCAGCCACGCCGATCGAAACAGTCACGACCGATTCCTGCCGCCTGAGGTTCAGGCGCATCCCCTCGATCCCGCGCCTGAGCCGTTCGGCGATCTCGACCGATTCGTGCCTCGTCTTTGCCGGAAGCATGATACAGAACTCTTCCCCCCCGAAACGGCTGATGGTCGCATCGTCGCCTTTGAGCGACTCCCGCAGCGTGGAACTCAAGGCCTGCAGTACGATGTCGCCCGCAGCGTGACCGAAGGTATCGTTATATTTCTTGAATAAATCGATGTCGACCATGAGCAGGCCGAGCGGACGCCCGTGACGCAAGGCGGTCCTGCACTCCCCGGAAAGGAGCTCCATGAAATGCCCTTTGCCGAACAGCCCGGTCAGCCCGTCGTGGGTAGCCAGGTCCTCGGCATGCCGGTACAGCTCGCCGTTCTCAAGGGCTACGGCGCCGAGGTCTGCGACCGTCATCAGGAACCTGAGGTCTTCCTGATTGAAAAAATTCGGCTCGTGGTAATCGAGACGCAGCACGCCCAGAAGACTGGTGCCGCTGGTAAACGGAGAACTGATCAGAGAGGCAACGGCCCGGGTATCGCCGGGCGAAAGCTTTTCGCGGTCAAAACGGAAATCCTTGCTCAGGTCTTCGACGAGCAAAGGGCTTGCGTGGCGCATCACCCAGTAATCGAAGATGTCGCCCTGTTTGGCCTTGATGACCAGTGAGCGATCCTCTTTCTTTGCCTTGCACAGGCCGAGGGTCTGGCTCGCCTTGTCCAACAAAAACAGGACACAGACGCCTTTACCGTAGGCGATCAATGAAAAGACGGCGGATACCAGATGGTCCGCCGCCACGTCGACGGTCACGGAGGCGTTCAACTCCTCGATGATCTTGCACAGGGCGCTGTAACGCTTGATCTTCTCACGCAGGGAACGCTGCGTTGCGCGTTCATGCTCATTGTTGTCCGACTGGACATTCGCCTTTTCTTCCAGGGCATCCGTTTCCCGGTCGCGCTTACTGTAAAGAAGTCCGTGCCTTCGCACGGACACAAACGCAACAAGACCGAGCGCGGCGTAGAATAAGAGGATCGACCCAGGCGGCCGCGGCGATAGGCGGAAGGCACTGACGATCGGCAGGACGAACAGGAAGAAACAACAGGCGGTTACGGAGAGCGGTTTTTTGATGTTCATACCCCCCTCGGCGCGGGGTAAAGCGACATACGCGTACGGCTAAACAAGCGTCTTTTCGCTGTCTTTGTCGAAAAAGTGCGCCTTGCTCATGTCGAATACCATGTCGATATCGGCGTTTACCTGCGGGCGGTCGTGCGCGCCGACACGGGCGATGAACGTATGGGTACCGGAGGCAAGGTAGAGATAGACTTCGCTGCCCATTGGCTCGACGACTTCGCACGTCAGCCGGACGACGTTCTCGGGGGGCGCTTCCGAGACAAAGAGCTTATCGTAGATGTCTTCGGACCTGATGCCGAAGACCACCTCGCGGCCCATGTAGGCGTTCATCACCACGGACATCTCTTCAACGAGTTTCACGGTAATCTTGCCCTCGGTGAAGTAGAGTTTGCCGTCTTTCTTGATGATCTTGCCGTCCATGAAATTCATGGGCGGGGAACCCATGAAGCCGGCTACGAACTTGTTCTCCGGCTTGTCGTAGATGGCGATGGGGTCGGCGACCTGCTGCAGGACGCCTTGTTTCATGACCGCGACCCGGTCGCCCATGGTCATGGCCTCGACCTGGTCGTGGGTCACGTAGATAATGGTGGTCGCCAGGCGCGTGTGCAGCTTGTGGATCTCGGTGCGCATCTGGACGCGCAGCTTGGCGTCGAGGTTGGAAAGCGGCTCGTCGAAGAGGAAGACTTTGGGTTTTCGTACGATCGCCCTGCCGACCGCCACGCGCTGCCGCTCCCCGCCGGAAAGCTCGCGGGGCTTACGGCCCAAAAGGTGCCTGATGCTCAGAATGTCGGCGGCCTCGTTGACCCGCTGTGCGATCTCTTTTTTGGGATAGCGGCGCAGCTTCAGACCGAAGGCCATGTTTTCGAACGCCGTCATATGCGGATAAAGCGCATAGGTCTGAAAGACCATGGCGATATCGCGGTCTTTTGCCGGCACGTCGTTGACCATCCTGTCGCCGATGAAGATATCCCCCGACGTCGCCTGCTCGAGGCCGGCGATCATGCGCAGCGTGGTGGTCTTGCCGCAGCCGGAGGGGCCGACCAGCACCATGAACTCCTTGTTCTCGATGCCGACGCTTAACTTATCGACGACCGCCGTGCCGCCGGAAAAGACCTTGCTCACGTTCTGCAGCGAAACCTGCGCCATAGGCTCCCTGATCCTGTATTGAAGTTATCCGCAGCCGCAGGGGAAGTTTAAACGCCCCCGGGAATCAACTCAAATAACCGATGAGACGCGCCAACGTGCCTTTGAGGTCTTTGCGCGCAACGATCATGTCGATCAGTCCGTGGTCGAGCAGGAACTCCGAACGCTGGAACCCGGCGGGGAGTTTCTGGCGGATGGTCTGCTCGATCACCCGCGGCCCGGCAAACCCGATGAGGGCCCGGGGCTCTGCGATGATGATGTCTCCGAGACCGGCGAACGAGGCCATGACCCCTCCCATCGTGGGATTGGTCAGCACGGAAATAAACGGTAATCCGGCCTGGTTGTGGTACTTGAGCGCGGCCGCGGTCTTTGCCATCTGCAGCAGGGAAAGCATGCCCTCGTACATGCGCGCCCCTCCGCCTGAGCCCGAGACGATGATAAGCGGAAGTTTGGCCTTCGTGGCAGCTTCGGTCGCGCGGGTAATCTTTTCTCCGACCACCGACCCCATGGACCCCATGATGAACCGTGAATCCGTCACTACCACCACGGCTTTTCCCCCGTCGAGCAGGCCCTCGCCGCAGACGACCGCCTCCTTTAACCCGGTGGAAGACTGGTCAGCGGCAAGTTTCTCCTTATAGGTCTTCGGGCCCTTGAATTCCAGGGGGTCTGCCGAGACCATGTCGCTGTCGTACTCCTTGAAGGTGTCCTTGTCGACCAGGAGCGCAAGACGCTCAATCGCAGTGACGGAAAAATGGAAATTGCATTTCGGGCAGACGTTCAGGTTCTCTTCCAGCACCTTATTGAACAGCACTTCTCCGCAGGCCTCGCATTTGGTCCAGAGCCCGTCGGGGATCTCTTTTTTCTTGACACGTACTATCGTGTATTTTGGTTTGCCGAACAGGGCCATAGCGTTTTCGCTACCCGTGCTTGTGTATCACCAGTCCCGATGCTACCTTCGGATAGAAATAGGTCGATTTGGGCGGCATCTTCTCGCCCTTGAGCGCGACATTGACGATCTGGTCGATCTTGGTCGGGTTCAGGAAGAACGCGATCGCCGCCGGGTCGTTTTTGACGGTGGAAAGCAACTCCTCGGTCTGGGCGCTGAAGGTGAGACTTCTCTTGTCCAGGAGGTCGAGTTTGAAGATCTTTTCCAGGACAAGGGCATTAAGGATGGCAACGTCCAGCGCGCGGTATTCCGCAGGCTTATCGCTCATGAGCCTTTCCAGCACTTTGACGTTGCGCAGGCGCACGAGCCAGAACCTGGAATCCGCATGCATGCCGATGACATGCTCGGCAACGCCGGCCTTCGCCAGCAGGAAGAAAAAACGCGTTTCGTCCTTGACCTCTTCGACGGAAAAATGCTCGTCGAGCGACCTGATGATGCCGTCGATATCGGGTCTTGAGTCCAGCTTGACCAGCCGGTGGATCGGCAGCACCGTCAACCCCAGCGCATCGATGTTGGTAAAGTATGCGAGCACGAAGTTAAACCCTTCATTCCCGGAGGTCTCACCCAGGGCCTGCTGCATCTCGTCGCGGAAGGCGCAGGCGACCTCATAACGATGATGGCCGTCCGCGATAAAGATGTTCTCGGTCTCCATCTTGCCCCGGATCTTTTCGAGCACCGATGGTTCGTCGATCCGCCAGAGCTTGTGCACGGTCTTTTCATCGTCAGTCACGGTGATGAACGGCCGCTTTCCCTGGATATGCGGCAACAGCGACTGCGCAATGACCTTTTTCTTATCGGCGAAAATGACAAAGATGGGACTCAAGTTGGCCCTGACCTTGCGGATAAGCCTGAGGCGGTCTTCCTTCGGCTCCACGTGGGTATGTTCATGGCCGAACACCGCCGACTTATTCTTATCCAGACCCAGGAGAGCGAGGAATCCGACGCGGGTGCGTTTTTCTCCCTTGAGGGAGTATTCCTGGCTATAGAAATAGACTGCCGGCCGCGGGTCGCGTACCAGGATCCGGTCTTTGAGCCAGTCGTTCAGGGTCGTTTGCGCGCGTTCGTATTTGTCCTGGCCCGGGATGTCTTCGGCCAGTTCCATATGGATAAGATTATACGGGTTGGATGCCAGAAGCTGCTTCTGGCGGTCGCCGGAGATGATATCGTACGGGGGACAGATGACAGCCGACATATCGCCGACAACATCCTGGTTATAGATCACTGCCTCAAATGGTGCGAGGATAGCCATGGTGCGATGATCCCCTTCACAAAAGCGCCGAGGAACGAACCGGCGAAGTCGACGATCAGGTCCTTGAGGGTCGCTGTCCTGCCGCTGACAAAGGTCTGGTGTAATTCGTCGCTGACACCGAAGAGCGTGGCGCACAATGCTGCGACGAGGACAAGCATGCGCCATGACATGCGCGGTAATGACCGGTGCAATGCCCGATACAAAAACAAACCAAGTATAACATAGATTATGCCGTGGTACAAGACATCTTGCTGAGGGAACAAAAACGGTATGTCCTCACCCGGCACGCTTGAAGATACGAAGATACCGGTCATCCACAGGACTACCGGAAGCCATGGGCCCGCCGCCGCGACGAAACGGCTAACCGTTCGCTTTGCAGCCATCACAGCCTTCTTTAATCTTCGGACACGTCTTCGGCTTCTCCTGCGAAGCGCCGGCGCCTGAACTCCCCTGCTTCTTGTAATCGGTGGCGTAGAAACCCGACCCCTTGAAGATGATGCCTGAACCGGAACCGATCAGGCGCTTCAGCCTGCCCTCGCATTTCGGGCACTCGACAAGCGGTTTGTCGGTCATCTTTTGAAAAACTTCAAAACGATGCGAACACTTTTTACATTCATATTCATAGGTCGGCATGTACGGTTCCTTTATCGTTTTATGTTCTCGCCCGAGGCGCGGGCAAATTCTTCCATGAGCTTTCGCTGCTCGTTTGAAAGGCGCGCGGGGATATCGACGACGATACGCACCAGTTCGTCTCCGGTGCCTCGGCCGTGGACATCGGGCACGCCCTTGCCTTTAAGCCGGAAGACCTTACCGCTCTGCGTTCCCGGCGGGATCTTCATGGCGACAGAACCGCCCAGCGTGGGCACATGGACCTCTGCGCCCAGGACCGCTTTACTCAGGGATACGTTCTGCTCTGTCAGCAGGTCGTTGTTGTGGCGTTGAAACACGGGATGCTCGCGCACTTCGATGACTACATAAAGGTCGCCTCTGCCTGCGGTCCCGCCCTCTCCTTCTCCCCTGACTCTCAGGTTGGCTCCGGTATCGACTCCGGCAGGGATCATGATCTTGAGGTGGTGCTCCTGCCTGACCCTGCCCTCGCCCCGGCACGCAGGGCACGGCGTCTGGATCAGTTCGCCTTCACCACGACACCGGGGACAGGTCTGGGCCATTTGAAAAAACCCGCTTGAAACGACGATACGGCCCTGGCCTTTACATTGCGAACAGGTGACGCGTTTCGTGCCGGGTTTGGCGCCGCTGCCCGAACAGGTAGCGCACACCTCGTAGCGCGGGACGACGATGGATTTCTCGATCCCTGCCGCGGCTTCTTCAAGACTTATCTGCGTCGTGATCTCCAGGTCCCTGCCGCGCGAACGGGAACGTCCGGAACGCTGCCTTCCCGAGCCGCCGAAAATGTCGAACCCGAGGTCGGAGAAAAGATCTTCAAAGATGCCGCCTCCTCCGCCTCCCATGTCCTGGAATATGGAACCGAAATCCGCTCCTTTGAAGATATCCTCGTAGGCATACCGCTGGTCGATGCCTGCGTGGCCGTACTGGTCATAGAGCTGGCGTTTCTGCGGGTCGGATAAAACGGCATAGGCCTCGGAGATCTCCTTAAACTTCTCCTCGGCCTCTTTCTTCTGCTCTGTCGGAACCCGGTCGGGGTGATGCTTGAGCGCCATGGTGCGATAGGCCTTCTTAATCTCATCCACCGGCGCACCTTTTGCCACGCCGAGTATCTCGTAGTAGTCGCGTTTCGCTGCCATAATATTTTTCTAACTCAGTAGGGCAACATACAAAAGCATGAAACGGGGGAGCACAAGGACACAGATAAAGACTTATGCCCTTGTGCTCCTCTGCTTATTTTTCTTCCTTGAAGTCGGCGTCGATGATATCCTCTTTGCCTTTATCGCTCGCCTTCGGTCCTTCCTCGGCCTGCGGCCCCGGCCCTTCCTGCGGACCTGCGCCGGCGCTTGCGCCGCCTTGCTGCTGTTTTTGCGCGGTCTGCTTGTAAATCTCCTCGGCCAGCTTGTGCGAAGCCTTGGTCAACTCCTCCATGCCGCGCTTGATGCGGTCCACGTTCTTGTCCTTGATGGCAGTGCGCAGGTCGGTGAGCTTTGCCTCAATATCGCCGCGCTCGGACTGGGAGACCTTGTCGCCGTAGTCCTTGAGCGCTTTTTCCGTCGAATAGGCGAGCGTGTCCGCCTGGTTGGTGACTTCGACCTCCTCTTTGCGCTTTGAGTCTTCGGCAGCGAATTTCTCCGCGTCCTTGACCATCTTCTCGATCTCTTCCTTGGACAGTTTTTTCGGCGCGGTGATGCGTATGGACTGCTCTTTGCCGGTGCCGCGGTCCTTTGCCGAGACGTGCACGATGCCGTTGGCGTCGATGTCGAAGGCAACCTCGACCTGCGGTATGCCGCGCGGCGCCGGCGGGATGCCCACCAGGTCGAACCTGCCCAGTTCCACGTTGTCGTCTGCCATCTGGCGTTCTCCCTGCAGTACCCTGATGGTGACTGCGGTCTGGTTATCCGCGGCAGTGGAAAACACCTGACTTTTCTTGGTGGGGATCGTGGTGTTACGCTCGATCAGCTTGGTGTTGACCCCGCCCAGCGTTTCGATGCCGAGGGACAAAGGGGTGACGTCCAATAAAAGGACGTCCTTCATATCGCCCTTGATGATCGCCGCCTGGACTGCCGCGCCCAGCGCCACGCATTCCATGGGGTCGATGCCGCGTTCGATCTTCTTGCCGACATAGTCCTCGACGAATTTCTGCACAATGGGCATGCGGGTCGGGCCGCCGACCAGGATTATCCGGTCTATTTGTCCTGCGGAAAACTTCGAGTCCTTCAGGGCCTCTTCCATGGGCCTGCGGCACCGCTCGATAATCGGGCCGATCAGTTCCTCGAGTTTTGCGCGGTTGATGGACATGGTCAGATGCTTCGGGCCCGCTGCATCCGCGGTGATGAACGGCAAATTGATGTCCGTGGTCAGGCTGGACGATAATTCTATCTTCGCCTTTTCCGCGCCTTCCTTCAGACGCATCATGGCCATCTTGTCGTTACGCAGGTCTATGCCGGTCTCTTTCTTGAACTGCGCGGCGATGTGCTCGATAAGCACGTTGTCCATGTCTGTGCCGCCCAGTTGCGTGTCGCCGTGGGTAGACTTGACCTCGAAGACTCCCTGGGCCATTTCCATGACGGTCACGTCCAAGGTGCCTCCGCCGAAATCAAAGACCATGATCTTCTGTTCTTTCTGGGATTTCTCAAGGCCGTAGGCAAGGCATGCCGCGGTGGGTTCGTTGACGATACGCAGGACTTTGAGGCCCGCTATCTCTCCGGCGTCCTTGGTGGCCTGCCGCTGGTTGTCGTCGAAATATGCCGGGCAGGTGATCACCGCCTCTTCAATTTTATCTCCCAGGTAAGCCTCGGCATCTTCTTTGATCTTCTGCAGAATGAACGCCGATATCTGCTGGGGCGTATAGTCTTTCCCGTAGACCTTGAACTTGTAATCCTGTCCCATCTTGCGCTTTGCCGCGAAAATGGTGCCCTCGGGGTTGATGGCCGCCTGCCGGCGCGCGGGTTCTCCGACCAGCCGCTGTCCTTCTTTGGTGAACGCCACGTACGAAGGAAACGCCTTGCCCGATGCCACGCCGGCGCCCTCTGCCGACGGGATTATCACCGGCCTGCCGCCTTCCATGACCGCCGCCGCCGAGTTGGACGTCCCTAAATCGATTCCGATAACTTTAGCCATTGCGTGCCTCCTTTATGCTTCTTTCCTGTCTTCTTTTTTCTTCTTATGCGAAACGCTCACCTTCGCGGTCCTGATGACCCTGCCGTTTAACTGGTATCCCTTCTGCATCTCTTCGACTACCGTGTTCTCGGGCAGGCTGTCGTCTTCGACCCGCATCAGCGCCTCGTGGCAATCCGTGTCAAAACACTTGCCCTTGGCCGTGATACAGGTAACGCCGTTCCTCTTTAAGAGGTCGTGCGCATGGGCCAGGATCATCTCCACGCCTTTCAAGAAAGCCGTGTGGTCCTCGTGCTTGGTCTGCGAAAGCTCAACGCTCTTTTCCAGATCATCCACGATGGTCAGGATATCGCAGAGCAGGTCCTCGTTTGCATAGCGGGTGAATTCCGCCCGGTCGCGCTCCCAGCGCTTGCGGGTATTCTCAAAATCAGCCTGCAGCCGGACGAACTTATCCCAGTTCTCCCGGGCCTCGGCAGCCTGATGTTTCAGCTCTGCATACTCAGCCTCAGGGATGCTCACTGTCTTCGCGCCAGACCCCTCGGCGGGGGTTGCGTCCTGGGCATTCTTTTTCTGTTCCTGGTCGTTTTTCTTGTTGTCCATGGTTTCCCGTCACGATTGCGCCGGCTCCACGCCCGGATATTGTGAAGCCCTCGTACGTAAACCGGCGTTGCCGCAGTTTCAGAATCCCTCTAATACCGAATTAAGGGTGTCGGAAATAAATTCCAGGGTCGAGATCGTGGAATCGTAGCTCATCCGGCGGGGACCGAGCACGGCTATCCTGCCGATGCGCTTGGTGCCGCTGCGGTACGGTGAAATGACAAGCGAGCAGACGTCGTTTATGCAGGGACAGGCGATTTCTTCGCCGATATAGATCTTGAAAGGCTCTTCAAGGCGCTGGTTCAAGAGCTGCAGCAGCTGCTTCTTCTCCTCCAGGAGCCCGACCAGTATCGCGATCTTCTCAAAATCGTGGAACTCGGGGTGGGCAAAGATATTGCTCAGGCCCCGGTAGAAGATCCGGTCTTCCCATTCAGAAAAGGATACCAGCGCGGTATAATGCGTGAGGCTTGCGATGATATCCGAGGTCCTGTCCAGGATGTTCTCCAGCGATGAAAAACGGGCATTATAGCCGCTGAGGATGGCCTTACGCTGCTGTTCGCCCAGGGCCTGATCCGACATGAGAAAATCGACGTAATAGCGGTATCCCTTGTCCGTGGGCACGCGGCCGGAAGAGGTATGCGGGCTGAACAGATAGCCGTCATCCTCGAGCTCGGCCAGGATATTGCGCAGCGTTGCCGGGCTCAGGTCAAACGACCCTGCCAGTTCCTGCGAACTTACCGGCTCGCCGGTCGCGATATACTCGCTGACCGCTGCCGAGAGCACACTGTTCCTGCGTTCCGAATGATCTACTGTACGTACCATAGCATTAGATTTTAGCACAACAAATGTGGCTGTCAATACTTACCCAAACACGATCTCCTCACCCTTCACCGATGACTGTATCGTATCA
>JAQTMD010000012.1 GCA_028714595.1 Candidatus Omnitrophota bacterium | reverse complement strand
CGGTATGGCCCGAGTACGGGTATCCGGCCAGGCGTACGGCCTCTTTTGAAATGGGACAGGTAACCAGGCAGTCGATCTTTCTATCCCTGAGCAGCTTCATGGCCGCGTCCAGGTACTGGACCGACGCCCTGCCGTATTCCGCCTTTACCGTGCCGAACCCGAACGTCTTCGGATCGACGTTTGCAAGATCTATGAATTCCGGGCTCCTGCCTTGTGACCGCTGACCTGCGGCCCTCTTCCACACCCGTCTATCGCCGACAACCACAAACCGCGCCCGTTGTCCCACGGCACGCAGCGCGGCAGTACAGATCTCCGGCCCGACCCCGGCGGGGTCGCCCATGGTTATGCCGACACGGACAGCGCTCATCCCGGCTGCTTATCCTGGAATTTCTTGATGTAGGATTTTTTCTTCAGCTCATCTACCCATGTGACCATCGACTCCTGCATCCTGCGTTCATACAGGAAGGAATGGATAGTTTCGCTGGTCTCTGCCAGGCTCTGCTGGCGAGGGGGGGTGATCGAATTCAGCTTGAAGACGTAATAATTGCCCTTGACCTCGACGGGCTCGGACACATCGCCGATCTTCATGGCGAACAACACGTCTTCGACTTCCTTCTTTAACTGGCCGCCGGGGCGTGCCCTGAACTCGCTGGCCGTGAAATTCGATGCCGCCGCGGCAGCCGCGACGTCTTTGCCGCCGCGCAACAGCTTGGCCGTTTCCGCGGCCTTTGCCGCATCCTGGCCGACGAGGGAATCGAACACTCGCTCCTCGGGGGTCTTGAACCGGTCGATGTTCTTATTATAGTATTCGGTTATCTCGGAGGGCTTGACGATGATCCTGGAGCGGATCTTCTTGTTCACGATCTCAAGCATCATCTGCTGCTCGCGGACCTGCTGCTGGAGGTCCGCCACCACCAGCCCCTGCGCCTGCAGGGCGTTCTCGAAATCACGCTCCGCGGGGTAGCGCTTTTTGACCTCTTCTATCTTTGCCGTGATGCGCGCGTCGTCGATCTTGATGTTCTCCTTTTTGGCCTCCTGGAGGATCAGCCGGTCTTCGATCAGCCGGTCCAACAGATCGGACTTCATCACCGCGATCTTGTCCTCGATCTCCCCGGCCATATACTGGCGCGAGAGCTGCACCCGCATGAAATTCAAAAAACTGTCGAGATCACGCTGGGTGATGATCTCGTTATTGACGACGGCGACGATCTTTTCTTCTGCCCCGCCCCGCTGTCCGGGCAGGCCGATCACTGCCGCAAACGCGATGAGGCTGACGATCAATCTTGTGTTTTTCATATCAGCGGTCCTCGTACTTTTTTCAAGGCGGCGATGGCTTCCCGCAAAAGGCGGCAGTACAGGTCAAAACCCACGGCATTGACGAACCCGTGCTGCTGGACGCCCAGAAGATTTCCCGCGCCGCGGATCTCCAGGTCTTCCATCGCGATCTTGAACCCCGAGCCCAGGTGCGCGTATTCCTGGATGGCTGCAAGCCTCTTGCGCGCAACCGTCGAGATGCTCTCGGTGCGCGGGATGAGGAAATACGCGTACGCCGAACGGTTGAACCTGCCCACCCTGCCGCGCAGCTGGTGCAGGTCGGAAAGCCCGAACGTATGGGCGTTGTTGACGATGATGGTGTTGGCGTTCGGGATATCGATGCCGGATTCGATGATCATGGTAGAGACGAACACGTCCACCGAGCCTGTCAGGAACTCGGCCATGACAGACTCGAGTTCGCGCGAAGCCATCCGGCCGTGTGCGACCGCGATGCGCGTACCCGGCGGCGCCAGGCGCACGATCTTCGCGGCTACCCTGTCGATATCCTCGATGCGGTTATGCAGAACAAAGACCTGCCCTTTCCGCCGCAGTTCGCGCGAGAGCGCTTCCCGGATCAGGTCTTCGTCATATTCTACCACGATGGTCTTGATAGGCAACCTATTTTCTGGCGGGGTATCGATGACCGAAAGGTCTTTAGCGCCCATCAGGCTCATGTAGAGCGTGCGCGGTATGGGCGTGGCAGTGAGGGTCAGCACGTCGGTCACCAGGCGCAGGGCCTTTAATTTCTCCTTTGCCCGGACTCCGAAACGCTGTTCTTCGTCGATGATCACCAGGCCCAGGTCCTTGAATACCACGTCGTCGGACAAGAGCCGGTGCGTGCCGATGACGATATCCACCCCGCCCCGGGAAAGCCTGGCGATGATATCGTCCTGCTGGCCGGGGGTGCGGAAACGCGAAAGCATCTCAATGTTGACCGGAAAATCCTTCAGGCGCGCGGAGAAGTTCTGAAAATGCTGCTCGGCAAGGATGGTGGTGGGGACAAGGTAGGCCACCTGTTTCTTGTCCACGAGGGCCTTGAAGGCTGCGCGCATGGCGACTTCGGTCTTTCCGTAGCCCACGTCGCCGCAGAGGAGCCGGTCCATGGGCTTGGGCTTTTCCATGTCCTGCTTGACTGTCCGGGTGGCAGTGAGCTGGTCCGGCGTCTCGGTAAAAGGAAAGGTCTTCTCGAATTCCGCCTGCCATTCGCTGTCCCTGGAATAGGCGAACCCCTGCGCGCTCATGCGCATGGCCTGCAGCGACAAGAGGTCCCAGGCGAGCTTCTGGATGCCCTTCTTTGTCCGGTTCTTGACCCGCTGCCACTCTTTGCTGCCTAACTTGTTTACCTTCGGCCGGCGCGCCTGGAACGAGACGTACTTCTGGACCAGGTGCATGGATTCGACCGGCACATAGAGCTTTTCCTGTCCTTCGTATTCGATGACCAGGTTATCGACGACCGCGTCCCTGACTTTCATCTTTTGCAGGCCGCGGAACCTGCCGATGCCGTAGTCATTGTGCACGACGTAGTCGCCGAGGTTGATATCGACGAAATTCTCGAGCGGGTAGTTCTCGCTGAACGCCGTCTGCCTGTGCGCCGCGACTTTCCTGAACGCGAGGATTATCACCATCCGGTGTTCCCAGAGCACCGTGCCGTCTTTGGGGTCAAAGGTCTTGATGGATACGACGCGGTCCATGTCGATCTCGATACGGATGGGCAGCTCGAAGGTGTAGGGGAAGACATCGATGATGCCGCCGCGGACGGCGAAATCCCCTTCTTCAGAAACGGCATCCTGGCGCCGGTACGAGTAGCTGACCAGCGTCGTACTGATGGAGCCGGGCTCCTGGACCTGGCCGACGTAGATTTTCAGGGACTTGAACATGACATGCCTTTTCTAACCCCGCACCGGGTGCGGGGCATGCGTCAGAAAGAAAAACGTCCGCCACGAGGGGTGACGGACGTTTTTTAAAAAAACTCTCCGGCGTACTGACGAGGTTACTGTGCCTTTTTCCCGCTCCAGGCAAGCACCAGCGGCGATGCGATGAACACCGTGGAATACACGCCTGAGATGAACCCGACCAGGAGCGTAAAAGCGAAATTGCTCAAGACCTCGCCGCCGAAAAGAAGGAGCGCCAGGACGGTCAAAAGCGTCACGCCCGACGTCAACAGCGTCCTTGCCAGCGTCTGGTTCACGCTCAGGTTTATCAGCTCATAGAGCGTGTATTTGCGCATTAACTGGGCATTCTCGCGGACGCGGTCATAGATGACGATGGTATCGTTGATGGAATAACCGGCGATGGTCAGGAACGCCGTCACCGATAAGAGGTCGATCTGTCTTCCGGTAAGTGCCAGCGCCCCCAGGGCGACGAGCACGTCATGGAACAGGGCGATAACGCCGGCAGCGGCAAAGTTGAAATGCTTGAACCGGAATGCCACGTAGATAAGGATCCCGATGAGCGACCAGAGCAGGGCCTTGATAGCCTTCCCCTGCAGATGCTTCCCCGCGATAGGCCCGACGCGCTCCACCTTGAGCATGGTCACCTCTTCCCCGGGAAAAGCGCTTTTGAATTTCTCTGTGATCTCTTTGTTCCTGTCTTCCGCGGTCCTGATGACCACAAGATTCGGCTGATCCTTGAACTGCTGGATCGAGGCATCGGCGAGGTTCAATTCTTTGAGCACGCCGCGGATATTATCGGAAACAACGGGGTTCTTAAACCGGTATTCCTGTACCTGGCCGCCGGCAAAATCAATGCCGTAGGCCTGTTTGCCCTTGGCAAACAACCCGCCCATGCCGACGACGATGACGAGGCCCGAGATGGCGTAAAATATCCTCCTCCTGCCGATAAAATCTATCTTCGTCTGCTTAATGATCTGCAACATGGGCAGGCTCTTTATCAGATTACCGGCAAGGAGCCACTCGAATATCACCCTGGTCACCACGACCGCGGTGAACAAGCTGCTTAAAAGGCCGATGGTCAGGGTAACGGCAAAACCCCTGATGGGGCCGGTGCCGAATTGGAAAAGCAAGAACGCGGCGATCAGCGTGGTCAGGTTGGAGTCAAAGATCGCGCTGAAGGCTTTTTCGTATCCGTTTGTAACGGCAGTGCGCAGGTTCTTTCCCAGGGCAAGCTCCTCCCTGATGCGCTCATTGATAAGGACGTTGGCATCGACCGCCATGCCCAGCGACAGCGCGATACCCGCGATACCGGGCAGCGTCAGCGTCGCCGATACTCCGGGCAGAAGCACCGGCAGCATCCCCAGGATAC
The DNA here is from genome assembly GCA_028714595.1 of Candidatus Omnitrophota bacterium. GTDB lineage: Bacteria > Omnitrophota > Gorgyraeia > Gygaellales > Profunditerraquicolaceae > JAQTMD01. The sequence continues at coordinate 12,911 of JAQTMD010000012.1, read as the reverse complement.
CCAGGGTCAAGAAAAGGTTCAGCGCCAAAGCTATGGATGAAATAACGCCTGCCAGGAGATAATAGGCGATCATCGCCGCAAACACCAGGCACACGCCGACCAGGCTTGCCTTCATGCCTTTGGCAATGGAATCCTGCCCGAGCAGCGGACCGATGGTTCGCTCTTCCTCTATGCGCATCGGTGCGGGTAACGCGCCCACGCGCAGCACGATAGCCAAATCCTGCGCCTGCTCCACGGTAAACCTACCGCTTATCACCGCCTCGCCGCTGGGAATGGCCTCGCGGATGCGCGGCGCGGACTGGACCTTGCCGTCAAGGACGATGGCAAGCCTGCGGCCGACATTGGCGGCAGTAATATCGGAAAATTTCTTTGAGCCTTCGGCATTGAATTTCAGGGAGACGATCGGCTCATTGAAACCGCTGGAGGAAAACTGCACCTGGGCATCGGTCAACGCATCGCCGGTCAACTCTGTCTCTTTCTCCAGCAGGACAGCTTCCCCGTCTTCTTCGGTGCGCTGAAGCACATAGCCTTCGGGGACGTTCCCCGCAAGGGCAGCCTTGAGCCTTTCGGAATCGTTGTCCACCAGTTTGAATTCCAGAAGCGCGGTCCTGCCGATAAGCTCGATGGCGCGGTCGCGGTCGGTGACTCCGGGAAGCTGCACCACGATCTCATCGGTCCCCTGCTTTTGGATTGAGGGCTCACGCACGCCGAACTCATCGATGCGGTTGCGGATGACCTCGATGGCGCGGTCAGCGGCATCTGCGCGCGCCTTGGGCTCGAGCTTTTCGGTCTCAACCTTAAGCAACAGATGCATGCCGCCTCTAAGGTCAAGGCCGAGGTTGATGCGTTTTTCGAGCGGAAAGGCGTAGTACGCACACAGGCCCACGACAGCCGCGATCAGGCACGTCTTTAGAAGCAGTTTGTTGTTCATATGCTCTATCCTTGGGGTTTTACGCCTCGAGGGGCGATTGTCTATTTGGTCTGATTCTGAACCGGCTGTTTCTTTACGAAGGCGATACAGCTCTTTTCCATTTCCACCTTGACGTTATCGTCGATGCGTACGACCACGGTCGAGTCTTTTACGTTGACGACGGTCCCGTGGATTCCGGACGAGGTGACGATATCGTCGTTCTTCTTCAGATTTTTAATCATGTTCTGGTGCTCTTTGTCGCGCTGGCGCTGCGGCCGCAAGACGAGAAAGTACATGACCCCGAACACCATGACAAGCGGCACTATCGGCGATGCCAAGATCTGTTCTGGCTGCATGATCAGGCCTCCTTCACGGCGGTCTTCTGCGCCTTCTTGACCGCTATCTTGACGCCGGGTGAAGCCAGGGCGCCTTTGCCGAGCCAGTAGGAATAACGCTCGAGGTTAACGCTTGCTGCTTTAGAGATGGGGTTATACGAGCCGATCTCTTCAATGAACCTGCCGTCCCGGTTGACGCGCTCGTCGAACACGGTGATGCGCCAATGCGGCTTTTTCTTGGGATTCTTTCCTATCCTGCGAAGCCTGATGCGTACTGCCATGGTGATTCCTCCTCTAGTTTAGGTCAGCGCTTCAAATAACGCTTTTGCCTTGTTGATGGTCTCCTGATATTCTTTTTCAGGGTTTGAATCCGCGACAATGCCGGCGCCTGCCTGGATGTACGCCTCCGCACCTTTGACACAGATCGTGCGAATGGTGATACAGGTGTCGATATTACCGGAGAAGCTCACATACCCCACGCAGCCGGCATAGGGGCCGCGCCGGACATTCTCCAGTTCGTCGATGATCTCCATGGCGCGCACCTTGGGGCTGCCGGATACCGTCCCGGCCGGGAAACAGGCACGCAGGGCATCGTAGGCGGTATATTTCCTGTCAAGCCTTCCGACGACGTCGCTGACCAGGTGCATCACGTGGGAATACCGCTCCACGGACATGAAATTGTTCACCTTCACCGTGCCGACGGCGCACACCCGGCCGACGTCATTGCGGCCCAGGTCCACCAGCATCAGGTGCTCTGCCTTTTCTTTGACGCTGGAGAGCAGGTCGCGCTCAAGCTTTTTGTCTTCCTGTTCGTTTGACCCGCGCCTCCGGGTGCCGGCGATCGGGCGGGTCTGTACCGCGCCTTCTTCGCAGCGCACCAGGAGCTCCGGAGAAGAGCCGATCAACGTGGTTTCCTTGACCTTAAGAAAGAACATGTACGGCGAAGGATTCAGGCTGCGTAATGAACGGTACACGTCAAAGGCAGACTTGGTAAGTTTTGCCTTAAACCGCTGCGAGAGCACCACCTGGATGATATCGCCGCATCTGATGTAGTCTTTGGCTTTATTAACTATACCACAAAACCCGGATTTGTCAAAATTTGAACTTAATTTTATTTCGGCCTTGTTCCGGGCCTCTGTCCTGCGGCGTGGTATCGGGCGGTCAAAAGCGCGCTCTATGGCCTGGATCTTTTTGACGGCCGCGCGATACACGCGTTCCTGCCGGGCGATTGAAATGCGGCCTGCCGCCTCGCACGGCAGCACGCAGTTGGAAACGATCTTTATGGTGTGGTTGATATGGTCAAAGACCAGGATCGTGTCGGTGAGCATGAACACGGTATCTGCCAGGTCGAGCCCGTCAAAATTCTTGTCCGGTATATCCTCAAAGAAACGCACGGTATCATAGCCCATGTAGCCGACAAAACCGCCGTAAAAGCGCGGCAGGCCTTTGATATGCGCCGGCCGGAAATCCCTCATGAGGTTCTGCAGCTCGCGTAAGGGATCGGAGGCAGTGGTGAAATTCCGGCTGGTCTTGCGCAGGCGGTCGATGATCTCTATCGAGCTGCCTTTGCTCCTGAAGACGAACGACGGGTTCGAGCCCAGGAACGAATACCGGGCCATCTTTTCCTGACCTTCTACCGATTCCAGCAGAAACGCATAGTCATCGCGTGCCAGCTTGAGGAAACTGGAGACCGGCGTATCCAGGTCGGCGCTTATTTCCTTATAGACCGGGATGACATTGGCGCTGCGGGCTAATTTTTTGAATTCCTGCAACGACGGATATACCATGGTCCCCCTTCAAATAATACGCCGGTAGAAACAGGAGCGGTTGCCGGTATGGCAGGCAGCGCCTGCCTGGCGCACCTTTATCAACAGCGCGTCCATATCGCAGTCATACGCAATGGACTTGACGAACTGGAAATGCCCTGACGTCATTCCTTTGACCCAGTATTCCTTGCGCGACCGTGACCAGAAACAGGTCTTGCGCAAGCTTATGGTGCGGCGCAGCGATTCCCTGTTCATATAGGCGACCATCAACACGTCTTTGGTCCGGTAGTCCTGGATGATCGCCGGGATAAGGCCGTTTTTATCGTATTTGAGCTTCCTGATATCAATTGCCGCTTTTTTCACCAATCCTCCCGTCTATTGAGCAGTCTCATAATTCTCCCGTCATTGCAGCCGTCATCTGACTGCCACGCCTTTACCTTTCAGGTATTTTTTTACGTCGCCGACCGAAAGCTCGCCGTAGTGAAATAGCGACGCTGCCAGAGCCGCGTCGGCCCCGGCAGAGACCAGCGCGTCGTAGAAATGTTCGGGTCTGCCGGCGCCTCCCGAAGCGATCACCGGGACGTTCACTGCATCCACGACCGCCCTGGTCAGTTCCAGGTCATAGCCGTCCCTGGTGCCGTCGCAATCCATGCTGGTAAGCAGTATCTCGCCGGCTCCCAGAGAAGCGGCCTGCCGCGCCCATGCAACCGCATCAAGTTCCGTCGGGGTCCTGCCGCCGTTGATAAATACTTCCCAGCTGCTGCCCGGCGGATTTGCGGCCCGGGGACGCCGCTTCGCATCGATGGCCGCCACAATGCACTGGCTCCCGAACTTTGTCGCCGCGTCCGTAATCAGCTCCGGCAGTTTCACCGCCGCAGTGTTGATGGAAACCTTGTCTGCGCCGGCATTGAGCAGGTTGCGGATGTCCTCGATGCCGCCTATGCCCCCGCCGACGGTAAAAGGCATGAAGATGTTCCGGGCGATATCCTCTACCAGCCGGACCAGCGTCTTGCGGTTCTGGAAACTTGCCGTGATGTCGAGAAAGACCAGTTCGTCTGCAAGCTGGCGGTCGTATACTTTGGCCACCTCGACCGGATCCCCCGCATCCCGGAGGCGCATGAACCTGACGCCCTTGACTACCCTGCCTGCCTCGATATCAAGACACGGTATGATGCGTTTAGCAAGCATACCCCTTCCTATTGCTGCACAGCCTGCCGCTCAAGATATAAAGACAATACTGCCCAGGTCTTTTTGCCGACTTTTCCGTCGACGGACAGGCCGTTGGCTTTCTGAAAATCCCTGACCGCGGAACGGGTCATCCTGCCCATTTTGCCGTCAATCGAACCGGGGTCAAAACCGGCGTTGCGCAGCGCAGTCTGGATCTGGCGTATGGTCGGCACTTCGGTGGCGGCCTCGGCGCGCGCCATTTTGGCGGCGGTGTATTTCTCCTCGGTGGTCTGGCTCAATGACCTGCGCAGGCTGTCGATCTCAGCGTCCTTCTGCTCAACGGTCTTTTCCAAATTCTGCACCTGCATCTTCAGGCTTTCGTTTTCCTGCGAAAGACCCTTGCCTCTGGTGGTGGCACAACCGCCGGCAAGGAAAACCACGATCAAACCGATTACTGCATACCCCGACCGTCTTCTCATCCTTCCTCCTTTTTATTTAAGGGGACGTTCCCTCAGGTACCACACCTTCATCTTCTATCTCAAAGCATTTCAGGGAATTACAATCCTTGCTTTCTCACAGGGGATCCCCTGCGGGGACATCCCCTGTGCCCGCAGGAACACTGCCGCGCTTGGCAAGCAGCAAGGCTTCCTTGAGACTGAATTTTTCTTCGTACAGGGCTTTGCCGACGATGACGCCGATCACGCCGTTCGTACCCTTGAGCCCGGCGATATCTTCAAGGCTCGACACCCCGCCTGAAGCGACCACCTGCATGCCGGTCTGCTTTATCATATCTTTTATACCGGCGATGTTCGGACCGGCAAGGGTCCCGTCCTTGGCGACGTCGGTGTAGATCAATTCCCTGAATCCCAGTTCCTTGAGCGACAGGGCAAAATCGACTGCGCCGAGCGCCGCAGCCTCCTGCCAGCCGCTCTTGGCGACCTTGCCTTTTCTGGCGTCAATGCTGACGATGATGCGCTGCCGGAATTTTCCCAGGCACTGCGCAAGGAATCCCCTGTCCTCGACTGCCCTGGTGCCCAGTACCACGCGGCTGACACCCATCGCAAGCAGCTGCTCGACGGTTTTGATATCGCGCACGCCTCCGCCGAATTCAATGGGAACCTCCGCGACCCGCAGGATATCTTTGAGGCCCTCCAGGTTTTTGAGTTTACCCGCGAAAGCCCCGTCCAGGTCGACGACGTGGATAAGCCGGGCTCCCTGCTTTTGCCAGTGGCGGGCGATGGTAGCGGGGTTATGAGAATAGATATTCTCTTCTTCCGGTTTCCCCTGAAAGAGCCTGACCACGTTGCCGTTCTTAAGGTCAATGGCCGGGATGACTATCATAGTTTTACGAAGTTTTCTAAAATCTTCAGGCCGATGCCCTGGCTTTTTTCCGGATGGAACTGCGTGGCAAAGACATTGTCCTCCCAAAGAATGGAAGCGAACTCGATGCCGTAATCAGTGGCAGCGGCGACCAGACCCGTATCCTTCGGCTGGGGATAATATGAGTGACAGAAATAGACCGAACTGTCGTCTGCCAGGCCCTTGAACAAAGGACACGCGGTATTCCTGAACTCGATCTGGTTCCAGCCCATGTGCGGGACTTTCAGATGGTCGGCGGCGGAAAACTTCTTGACGCCGCCTGCAAAGACCCCTAAACCTTTGAGGCCGACCGACTCTTCGCTCGTATCGAACAAGAGATGCATGCCCAAGCAGATGCCGAGAAAAATCTTCTTGTCCCGTATCTGCTCGCGGATGGCCTCGGCAAGGCCGAGTTTTTCCAGCTCCCGCACGGCATCGCCGAATGCGCCGACGCCGGGCAGGACTATCTTGGCGGCTTTCTTTAAATCCGCATGTTTATTAGTCACCACGGTCTTGCCACCCATCGCCTCCAGCGCCTTTTTCACGCTGTGGATGTTGCCCATGCCGTAGTCGACGATCGCTATCATTTTATTCTTGTCAATGATTTTGCGGGGTCTGTCTTGAGCGGTTTCGCATCACCGCTCGGATTTCCCCTGCGAGGAAATCCTCGCTCGGCAAAAATTCTCGCTCTCGCCTTCCCTGTGTCCCCGCGGGCGAACCATGCCCGCTCGAATTTTTAACGTGCTGCTCTCCCGCTCAAGCCGCCCGCAAAATCAAACGAACAAATAGAATGCTAGTCGATGACTCCCTTGGTGGAAGGGATGCCTTTGCGGCGGGGGTCGATCTGAGTAGCCTGATCGAGCGCAATACCAAAAGCTTTAAAAACTGCCTCGGCTTGATGATGAAAATCTTCTCTTTCAAGCAACCCAATATTTATTGCCGTACCTGCATGTTTGGCAAAAGAATCAAAAAAACTACACAAATCATCAAGATTATATGACGTGGGAGAGCTCAAATTCACCTTTCGCGTTTCATCTAATAATGCATCGAAAGAATCTTCTTTTTTAGGAGCTCTATTTATACTTTGGAAGTCCTCCCAGGTTGCATCTTCAGAAATAATTTTTGTAAAATTAACCTCCCCTCTGCCACAAATATCTATCACAACTCTGGCTAAAGCTTTTCCCATCGGGGCATACGCAAAACCAAACCGTTTTATTCCTTTTTTCCCCTCTCCTAAGGACTTCTTAAATGCTTGTCCTAAAACAATACCTATGTCTTCGTTTGTATGGTGTATATCTACTTCAGTATCACCTTTTGCCTTAATTTTGATATCAAAAAGACCATGGAAACCGAATAAATCTAGCATATGGTCCAAGAAATCAATACCTGTCTTTATGTCTGTCTTTCCATGTCCATCAATATTGAAACTAATATTTATCCGTGTTTCCTTTGTATTTCTTTCTACGTCTGCTTTTCTCATATTTTTTCTCCGCACTTGCAACATGTGATTTTGTGATGTGAAATCATCACTATTCAAATCTCACTTTCACCGACTCCAGATGCTGGCTTAACCCTTCGATGCCGGCTACCTTCTCCAGCGGCTCCTTGACCTTTTCCAGCGCCTTCTTGGAATAACTGATCACATGGATGCTCTTGATAAAATCGAACACTGAAAGCCCGGAGAAGAACCGGGCAGTCCCTGCGGTGGGCAGCACATGGCTGGGTCCCGCGACATAATCTCCGACTGCCGTGGGGCTGAAGTGCCCAAGGAACACGGCGCCGGCATTGCGGACCGACTTTACCAGCCGCTGCGGATTCCGCACCAGGATCTCAAGGTGCTCGGGAGCGATGGTGTTGGAAATCTCCATTGCCTGTTCAAGGTTCTTGGTCAGAATAATCGAGCCGTTGACGTTTGCCGCCTGCGACTTGACGGTCTTGGCAAGCGCCTTGGAATTCGTAATAAGTATGGCAAGGCCTCCGGCGTGCTCTGCCTGGGCCTTGAGGTCGGCGATGATGTATTTAGGGTCGCTGGTGCGGTTGGCGATGATAACCAGTTCCGTGGGCCCGGCGATCATATCGATGTCCACGTAGCCGAACACCTGGCGTTTTGCCTCGCTGACGTACATGTTGCCCGGCCCGACGATCTTGTCCACTTTCGGGATGGTCTTGGTGCCGAAGGCGAGCGCCGCGATGCCCTGCGCGCCGCCGACGCGGTAGATCTCGTCCACCTTTAACAGATCTGCGACCACCAGGATATGCGGGTTGATGGCGCCGTTTTTGTCCGGCGGGCTGATCAGGATTATCTTTTTTACTCCGGCGATCTTTGCCGGCAGCACGGTCATATACACCGTTGATACCAGGGGCGCCGTGCCCGCGGGGATATACACGCCCACGCGGTCGACCGGCTGAAAGTTCTCGCCGAGCACCAGGCCGTCGGCGTCCTTGATCTTCCAGGATTTTTTGAGCTCTTTACGGTAGAAACGGTTGATGTTCTCGATGATGACCTTGAGGCTGGAGACGAAGTTGGGGGTGATGTTCTGGTACGCGCCGCTTATATCGCGCTCGCAGACCTTGAGCTGCTTGGCGACGAGCTTTATCTTGTCGAATTTCCTGGTGTATCTCAAAAGCGCCTCGTCGCCGAAGAGCCGCACATCGTCGACGATCTGCTTGACCTTGTCCTCGACGCGGCGCGACTTGACAAAACCGCGGTTATAAATCTTCTCCAGCTGTTTCGTGCTGTTAAAACGGATGATCTTCATGTTCTCGAGGACCGTTCCCTTCCGACCCTTTATGCTTCATGCAGTTCCAGAGGGACTGCCCCTCACTTCAGTGTTTGTACAATGACTTCTTTGAATTTATCGAACGCAGGTTCGAGTCCTTCCGCCCTGGTCCCGCCTGCCTGGGCAAAATCTTTTCTGCCGCCGCCCGAACCGCCGATCTCGGGGGCGATCGCCTTGATCAGCGCCCCGGCGTCGATCTCCTTGACGTTGGTGCCGACGATAAGATTCACCCGGTCAAGGACCGCTGAACCCAGCGCCACTGCGATCCTGGCCTCTTTTTGCTTCAAAAGATCCGCGGCCTTGCGCAGGACATCCATGTCCGCATCGGGTATCGTGTGACAGACGACCTTGACGCCTTTGATGTCCACGGCGCCTTTGAGCAGGCTGTCGATCGAAGCAGCGACAGTGCTGAGCTTCTGCCCGCTCATTTTCTTTTCCAGGTCTTTGACCTGCTTGAGCCGCTTGCCCAGTTCAGCGACGATCTTGTCCTGCGGGGTCTTCAAGGCCTCGGCTACGCCGGCAAGCACCTCCTCTTCCTGCTTCATCGCCTTGTACGCGCCGGTGCCGGTGAACGCCTCTATCCTGCGCACGCCGCTGGCAATGGAGCTTTCGCTCACGATCTTGAACAACCCGATGGAGCCGGTTGCGTCCAGGTGCGTGCCGCCGCAGAACTCTTTCGAAACGCCCTCGACAGAAACCACGCGGACAGTATCTTCGTATTTCTCCGCGAAGAATGCCAGCGCCCCTTCCTTCCTGGCCTCTTCCAGGGACATCTCTTTTTTGGAGACCGGGAGGTTCTCGATGACGAATCCGTTGACCACTTCCTCGATGCGGTCAAGCTCCTGCCGGGTGAGGCCCTTAAAATGGGTAAAATCAAAACGCAGCCTGTCGTCTGCCACGAACGAACCCTGCTGCTGCACGTGGCTTCCCAGGACCTTGCGCAATGCCGCCTGCAAAAGATGGGTTGCAGTGTGGTTGCGCATGATGGCCAGCCGGCGTTCCCGGTCCACTTGAGCCCGGCACGCATCGGACTTTTTGATCACGCCTTCTTTGACCCTGCCGATATGCACTATGACCTTTCCCGACTTCTGCGCGTCCTTGACCTCGAAAACGCCGTTACAAGCGGCGATAACTCCGATGTCCCCTACCTGTCCGCCCTGCTCGGCGTAAAAAGGTGTTTGGTCCAAGACGACTGTGACCTCATCTCCTGCCCTGGCCTCGTGCGTCTCTTTATTGTCTTTGATGACGGTCAGGACATTGGCCTCGCTCTCTAATTTATCATAGCCGACAAAAACCGTCTGGGGCACGCCCTTGAGATGCAGTTCCTTGACGCTAAAGACATCGCCTTGCATGGCGCTGCCGGATTTGGAACGCTCTTTCTGTTTAGAAAGCTCGTTTTCAAAAACATTTTTATTTATTTCGATTCCTTCTGAATCGAGAAAACTCATTGTAAGCCCGGCAGGAATACCGTAAGTATCGTGAAGTTGAAAAGTAATCTCACCGACCTTATCCGGATCCGGCGTATCCTTAAATTCCTTAAATTTCACTTTGAATAAGTTGGGACTCGAATCAAGCGTGCTGACAAAATTCTTTTCCTCTGCCAGGATGACATTGGCGATGGTCTCGCGCTCCTTGACCAGCTCAGGATAAGGCTTTCTCATCACCTCGGTCAGCACCGGCACCAACCTGTAGAGAAACGGCTCTTTCACGCCCAGGTCGCGCAAATGCAGCACGCTTTTGCGGATGAGCTTACGGATGACATAGCCGCGCGCTTCATTCGAAGGCAGCACGCCGTCGAAAATGGAAAACACCACGGCGCGCAAATGGTCGGCAATGGCGTACAGTATCGGCGTATCTTTGACGTCATGATGCTTGGCGTGCGACTTTATCTCTTTGATGATCGGCTGGAAGAGGTCGGTCTCAAAATTGCTCCTGACCCCCTGCATCACCGCAGTGATACGCTCCAGGCCCATGCCGGTATCGATGTTTTTCTGGGGCAGCGGCTCTAAGGTACCGCCTTCTTTGCGGTTGAACTGGGTAAAGACCAGATTCCAGATCTCGATGAACCTGCCGCAGCCGCAGGCAGGAGTGCAATCTTTCTTGCCGCAGCCGACTGAGGGACCGAGGTCGAAAAATATCTCGGAGCAGGGGCCGCACGGGCCGTTCGGGCCTTTTTCTTTGGCGTCCGCCGGCCAGAAGTTGTCATGGTCGCCGAGCTTGACGATCTTTTCTGCAGGGAATTTGACCTCGTCTTTCCAGATGGCAAAGGCCTCGTCATCGTCTTGATAGACCGAGACCCAGAGTTTTTCCGCGGGGATCGCGAGGTCCCTGGTGAGAAATTCCCATGCCCAGGCAATGGCCTCCTTCTTGAAATAATCGCCGAAAGAGAAATTGCCCAGCATCTCGAAGAAGGTGTGGTGGCAGTCGGTCTTTCCTACCTTTTCGAGGTCGTCGGTGCGCAGGCAGCGCTGGCTGGAGGCAGCGCGGGTAAAATCGGTGATCAATCCCAGGAACTGTTTCTTGAACTGGTTCATGCCGGCAGGCGTAAACAGGACAGTGGGATCGTCTTTGGGCACCAGGGAATCGCTGGCCACTACTTTGTGTTTCTTGGAGCGGAAAAACTCCAGGCACTTTTCTCTTAATTCGTCAGCTTTCATACCGTAACTACAACCCCCGGGGTTGAACCCCCGGGGTTGAACCCCGGGGGTTATAGGATTCTAAGCAGATAGCTTGTTGAGGCAATCGACGATCTCGTCGATGGAAAAACCGCGGCGCACGAGATACCCGTACACGCGCCGCCTGGCGGTCTGCGGATCCAGGCCCTTCATTCGGCTCAGGCGCTGCCGGGCAAGCTCCTCAAGAGTCGCTGACTCGCTGTAGCCGGCTTTGAGCTCTTCGAGATTGCGCTCGATGATATCGCGGGCTATGCCTTTAAGCTTTAATTCCCGGCTGATCCTTTGCGGGCCGACGGACTGCGAGATCCGTGAGCTGATCCAGGCTTTGGCAAAGGCGTCGTCGTCAAGGAACTTCTTTTCCGTCAGGAAATCGACGGTCTCCCCGATGACTTCGGCAGGGAACTTCTTCCTGCGCATGCGCTGGCGCAGCTCTTCACTGCTTCGCTGCCTGTATTTCAAAAGCAGGAAGGCGTATTGCTTTGCCTTCTCAAAAAGCCGTGCCTCAGTTTTCACTCTTTTCTTTGACGATGATGAAACCGCGGCCGGTCGCGACCAGGCAGTCGCCCTTGACACCGGCGGTGACCTTTTCAAAGTCGGCTACGGAATTCACCTTCTGGCGGTTGACCTCGAGAATCAGGTCTCCGGGAATGATCCCTGCCTCGCCTGCGGGGCTGTCCGTTTTGACGTCAATGACTACCACGCCTTCTCGTGCGCGCACCTTGAACTTCTGCGCTTCTTTGGAACCAGGGTCCGCGACCTGTATTCCCCGCCACATACCCGCTGCCGCCTCGCCTTCCTGAGGCTGCTCTTCTATTCCCGGTTCCTGCGGCCTGGCAGCCAGCACCACGTCAAAAGACATTTCCTTTCTATCCCGTATTGCCGCCACCTTGATGCGGCGTCCGACCTCGCTCCTGTTGACGAAACTGAGCAACTCCTTGACCGTGGCAACGGGTTTTCCGTCAAACTGCTTGAGGACATCGCCTTTTCTGAGGCCGGCTTTCTGCGCCGGGCCGTCCGCCAGCACGCCGGCGACCAGCACGCCCTGTTTCTCGCTCAATCCGAAATACTTTGCCAGGTCATCGGTCAGGTCCTGCACGGTGATACCCAGCCACCCGTATTCGATCTTTTTTCCTTCGATGAGGCGGGAGATGATCCGCTTGGCGTTATTGATGGGCACGGCGAATCCCACGCCCTGGTAGCCGCCGCTGGTCGAGTAAATCGCGACGTTGATGCCGATCACCTCGCCCTTGAGGTTGACCAACGGCCCGCCGGAATTCCCCGGGTTGATCGCTGCGTCGGTCTGGATAAGGTCGTTGTAATCCCGGTCGCGTCCCATGGTCCTTCCCAGGGTCCGGTGCAAAGCGCTTACCACGCCCGAGGTCACGGTCGGCTCCGGGTTTTGCATTGCCAGGCCAAAGGGATTGCCGATAGCCACTACCCACTGGCCGATCTTCAGATTATCCGAATCGCCGAGCGCCGCTACCGGCAGGTTCTTGGCGCTGATCTTTATCACCGCAAGGTCAGAACGCGGGTCCTGGCCCTTAAGCTCTCCCTTGAATTCGCGGCCGTCGGGCAGCGTGACCGTAATCTTGTCTGCCTCGTCCACCACGTGCTGGTTGGTCAGGATGTAGCCCTGTGCGTCGATGATCACGCCTGAACCCACCCCCATGCGGCGAAATTCACGTTCGGGCATCTCGCCGAAGAAATCGTCAAAGAACCTGCGGAAAGGGTCGTCCTCGCCGAACGGAGATTCCCGATTGGGCCTGCCGAAGTAAAACCTGCGCGCATTCCCGCCGCCGACCTTCTGCACCTGTTCCACGGCCACCGAGACTACTGCCTTGCCGGCAGTGTTTGCCACGTTGATCACCGCGTCTTCCATCCCGAAACCTTCAAAGGAAACGCCCGGCGTCACGGCGGGC
>JAQTMD010000011.1 GCA_028714595.1 Candidatus Omnitrophota bacterium | reverse complement strand
GAGAAATTACTGGCGCAATTGGATCGGGGGGTGCTTGAATTAAAGAACGAAGACTTCCAGCTTCTGGCAACGGAAGAGGAGGCCGAGGGGATCCGTAATGCGCAGGGAGCACTCGACGTAATGATTTAATCATGGACAAGGTGTAAGAGGCGTTATTCGATCTAGACGCACGAAGACAGCGCGAACGCGGATAGATAAGATGGATAGATCGAGATCCTTGTCTATCCGCGTCGTTCTTTAAAAAACATAAGCCACGGATAAAAGCCACGGAGAAAAAGATGCGCGATGGTAAAGAGGTGCATACAACTTGGGATGGTCTTCTTCTTCGCGGCCGGAGCGTTCGCGCATGCGCGGGCGGCAACGCAGCCTGCGGCCATGGCCCTGGACCTTGCGGGCATGACCGTGGGTTTTGCGTCCGGTGAAGAACGCATCAGTTTTTCGTTCGAGGCGCGGGCAACACAAAAGAACGATCCAGTCTCCGACAAAGAGCGTCTGGCCAGGAAGAGCCTCGAATATTTTTTTGTCGGCCTGGCCGTGCCTGCGGACAAGTTCTGGGTGAACCTGAACCCCAACGAGCCTGATGCCCTCATTGATCCGCTGCTCAAAGACACGGATCTGGGAAGGGTCATCCTGGCCGCAGACCTGCGGTTGAAGAAGGACGTGGCAGCAGCCACCAACCCCCAGACGTCGGTCATCGGAAGGCAGTACTGGGATAAGATCTACGCGAAAGCCGAGGAACTGGGCATCGAGGAGCGCATCCCGCTGGTCAACCGCGTCTGGATCGCCCCTGAAGAGGCGCAGGTCTATGAAACGGCGCAGGAGCTCGCCATCATCAAGAGCCCCCTGAAGGTGTGCCTTGAGTCGGAATACTTCGGCCAGGTACCCGAGGCCGAGGATCCGAGGCAGAAGGCGCTGCTGGAATTCGCCAACGAGCTCATGCGCTCAATGATCATCCCGGTCCTGGCTCAGAAAGTCAATGACAGCCCCTCGTACGCCGATTTGCGCGCCGTGTACCGGGCGCTGGTCCTGGCCCAGTGGTACCGGGAGCGGCTTTCGCAGCGTCCGGATTCTGTGCTGCGCACTGCGGACCTGGCGACCCTCGGAGGCATTGAGATCGAATCCGGCTACCAGCCCGAGCAGATATACCAGGAATACCTGGCCTCTTTGCACAAGGGAGAGTATAATTTCAGCGAGACCGAAAACGGCAGGCTCGATTTTTATTTGCGCGTGATCACCCGGGACTATTTCAGCGGCGGCGTGGACATCCGCGCCACCAAACGGCTCGCCCAGGCAACACGTCCTTCTCAGGACCGCGTCGCCTACGTAGCCGAGGTGACCTTTACGAAAGATGTCAGGAATTTACTGGCTTATGCGAAAAACAAGGTCACCCTGGAGGGGGTTTCCGGCACGCTCAAGCAGATTGTAGCGCTGCTGGGGAATCTTCCGTCTTTGAGCTCGCTGCGCCAGATGGACCCCCTGCTTAACCAGGACCAGGTATTGTCCAGGACCGCTTTAAGCAATCTCTAAGAGGAAAGATAATAATTCTTTACTCTTTTGAATATATTGGTATAATAAGCGTGAACGCAGCCGCGTCTTAGTACAGCAGGCGCTAAAGCCGCTAAGCGGCATGATGATAGAGCGTTGTTTTTCCGCACCTCGAGGAAACACTGTCTCGTTGGAGAGCAAGGGGCGAATTCCCATCGATTGAAGCATCGGGGGGGATTTGAGCAGGAGGTCGGTGGATGCAGATCTCGGAATCTGAAGACAAGAGGATATTCGCACGCTTCCCGGTGAATCTTTCCCTGCGGTTCCTTGATCTGTTGTCCAACAGGGAAGGCCAGGCCCAGGCAGTCGACGTCAGCGCTAAAGGCATCGGTCTTATGACGGAGGCGCACATGCGGCCTATGACGCCGGTCGAGCTGTGGCTCAAAGTCCCGGATAAAGGAGACCCGCTCTACACGCGGGGCGAAGTAGTCTGGTCGGAAATGATCGGACCTGAGAAATTCAGGACGGGCATAAACCTCGAGCGCGCCGACCTGATGGGCATATCCCGGGTTCTGAGAACCCGATAAGCATATAGAACTGCGTTAAGGATCACGGCTCTACCCGAATACAACCCTTCCCCAGCAAAATACCATTGCCCGCACAAGGCGCAAGGCACTTCTTTCGTATATTTTGCGACGCCTTTTTCTCAAAGGATGTTGAGATACAAGGCTCGCTTGTGATACAGCATTACACCGGGGTCCGGAGTTACCAGGAGGAATGATGCGTAACACGTGCCTGAGACGTATGGCCGTGCCTTTTGCATTGGTCTGCCTGTGCCTTGCGGGCTGTTCACCGCAGCCATCGGTCCCATCAAAAACCCGGACGAGAGTCATTGTCTGGCACTGGATGACCGACCGCCAGGCGGCCTTTGACGAACTGTCCAAGCGCTATGAGCAGGCGACCGGCATCAAAGTCGTTTTTGAGCTCTTTGCGCCCTCCGAGGCCTATTCGTCAAAAGTCCGCGCCGCAGCACAGGGCGTAAATCTTCCCGACGTCTTCGGCATCCTGGGTGAAAAAAGAGACCTCGCCTCATTCGTTAAAGCCGGCCATATCCTCCCGTTGAATCACTACATGAATGAGAATAACGGGGCATGGAAAGGCAGCTTCTTATCCAAGGCCGTGGCAATGAACGAATTCAGCGACGGCGATGCATACGGCGTTGAGCCGGGCATCTACGGCGTTCCTATCGATATGATGACCATCCGGATGGTCTACAACAAAGACCTGTTAAAGGAGCTGGGGGGTGATCCCGAACAGCCGCCCCAGAGCTTCGAGGAATTCTTAAGCATCGGAAACAAGATCAAAGAAGCCGGAATGCAGGGGTTGGTCTCAGGTTGGGGTGAAGTCTGGCTGGTGAATTGCCTGGCTTATAATCTCGCCTTTAATATCATGGGCCAGGATAAGGTGCTGGCAACCATCAGGGGAGAAGTCCCGTATACCGACGAGGATTGGATCAAGGTCTTCAGCCTGTTCAAAGAGATGCAGGATTCCGGGGTTCTGGCCGACGGTATCGTGACCATGATCAATAAAAATGCGGAGCAGCTTTTTGCCAACGGCAAAGCGGTTTTTGCTTTTAACGGTTCCTGGTGCGTCAATGTTTATAAGGGGATGAATCCCGGGCTTAACTACGGGGTGATGCTTCCGCCGCAGGTCTCGGATAAATACCCCGTAAGCATCTGGGGAGGCGCGGGTTCGTCTTTTATGGTGAATGCCCGCTCTAAAAATAAAGAAGCAGCGGTTGCATTCCTCAAGTGGCTCACAACCAAAGAACAGCAGGCATATCTTTCCGCAGCGACCATGAGCCTGCCGGCCAACAAGGATTGTTTGACCGGGATCCCCGACGTCCTCGCCCGGTTTGCGCGGGATTTAGAGCTTGCTACCCATTCTTATACCTGGGGCATTTCAGAATACCCGCAGGTAATCGAGGCAATGGGTAAAGGCATACAGTCCATCATTATCAGAGAGATGACCCCGGGGCAAGTCGCCTCCGAAGTCCAGAAGGCCAAGGAGCGCCAAACAGCCAGGCACGCACAATGATTCCTTTATGCCCGATGAAATTAAAGTCCTCCCTTGAAAATTACGTTTTTATCCTTCCTGCCGCGCTTATCTTTGTTATTTTTTATCTCATACCCTTTACCTGGGTTTTTCACTTAGGGCTCTATGAATGGGACGGGATATCGCCGACCAGGGTCTTCGTGGGCCTGGCGAATTTCAAAGAGATCCTCTTCGAAGACAGGATCTGGTGGGCCTCCATGCGTAACGCCGGATATATCACCTTTATCGCCCTGACCCTGCAGAACGCCCTGGCGTTCATGCTGGCCCTGGCCTGTGACCGCCAGATACGGCTGAAGAATTTTTACCGTGTCCTGTTTTTTATCCCTCCGGTTCTCTCCGAGGTAGTGGTAGGCCTGGTCTGGCAATGGATACTCGACGGCAATTACGGCCTGCTCAACAGCTGGCTGACAAGCGCGGGTTTTGGTTCCCTGGCGAGAAGCTGGCTTTCCGATCCCGCTACCGCGCTTACGACCGTGGCGATTGTGCACTGCTGGAAGGGGTTCGGGTGGGGTTTCTTGCTCTTCCTGGCAGGGCTGCAGATGATCCCGCGCGAATTATACGAGGCCGCACGCGCCGACGGTGCCAATGGCTGGAGTTGTTTCAAGCATATCACGCTTCCCCTGATGATGCCGGTGGCGGTCCTGGTGGCGGTTCTGACCATCCTGGGAACGATGACGGGGTTTATTATGATTCATGCCATGACGAACGGGGGGCCGGCATACCATACCCAGGTGCCGGTATTACGCATTCTGGCGTCGATGATGCCGCCTTTTTCACGTTTCGGTTACGCCTGCTCCCAGGGGATCAGTGTCGGTTTCGTCCTGGTTGCGCTTTCTTTTATCCAGTACCGTTTTTTTCTCCTCAGGCGCGATAGCGCACAGGAAGACACATGAGGACACGATGGTTTTATAAGATTCAGAGGATCGGTATCGATACGCTGATCCATCTCTTCTTGATCGCTGTTTCCGCAAGCTGTATTCTTCCTCTCGGGTGGATGGTCTCTTCGAGCTTGAAGACGCAGGAGACGGTCTTTGCGGATATGTCGTTTCTCCCCCGGGAATTGCATTTTGCGAATTATATCCTTGCCTGGCAGGAGGGCGGCTTTGGCCGGTATTTCTTAAACAGCATCGTCTATACCGTGTCTGCGGTGATCGGGATAGTTGTCGTGGCGTCTCTGGCTGCCTACGCATTCTCGCGCCTGCGCTTTCCCGGCAGGAAGATCCTGTTTGTGATGTTTGTGGCGGCAATGATGATCCCGCTGCCCGGGAGTTTTGTGGCGCTCTACGTCCTCCTGAATAAATTACACTTGAGGAATACTGCTTTGGGCTATATCCTGTGCATGATCAGCGTGGGGTTATCCATGAGCATATTCCTTTTAAAGACTTTTTTCGACAAATTGCCGCGGGAGCTGGAAGATGCTGCCCGGATAGACGGGGCTTCCAAGCTGGGGATCTGGTGGCATGTGGCCATGCCCCTGGCGCGCCCGGTATTGGCAGTGGTCGTGGTTTTCAATGCCCTGAATGTCTGGAACGAATACGTGCTGGCCCTGATAATCTTTGACAGCAAGGCCCTCATGCCCTTGCAGCGGGCGTTAATGGTTTTCCGTGGAGAATACCTGACGAATTACCCGCTTCTGATGGCCGGGCTTACTATAACTGCTTTACCGATAATCCTGCTGTATCTGTTGATGCAGAAGTATATCGTCAAAGGGGTAACTGCCCAGGCGACATTCGGTTAAAGTCGCCCGGAGGCCCGGATGAGCGCACGCAGACAATAAGGTTGCTTACCCCGGAGATATTTGTTACAATGGAACTTCCAGTATCAAGTTAAGTGTCTAAAAGATAGCCCCCGATCTTAAGAGGATAGATCGGGGTGTGTCTCTACGCGAGGAGGCTCATTCGTGGGACAATCAGCCGGCCAGCCAAAACACTACAGTACAGCCGAGAAAGACCGTATCCCTGTTTTTCAAAAGATCGTATACGCCATAGGGGCATTTGCGAACACGGCTCAGTCTGCTTTTATCGGACAGATGGTTATTGTCTTGAACCTGGGATTAGGCGTGAACCCGGCTTTAGTGGGTCTGGTAGGCGCCATCCCCCGCCTCGTCGATGCCGTATCAGACCCCCTAACCGGGTATTTCTCGGATAATCTGCGCACCCGCTGGGGCAGGCGTAAGCCGGTCATATTGTTCGGGGCGATCACCGGCGGGCTCTTCTATGCATTGATGTTCCAGCTTTTTAAGGGGCACAGCGAAATGTATTATTTCTGGTACTTTTTAGCGTTCCAGATCCTCTACTTCATCGGTTTCACCTGTTTTTCCATCCCCTGGATCGCGCTCGGCTATGAAATGACCCCCGATTACCATGAGCGGACCCGGCTGCAGGCGGCGAGCAATATTGCGGGACAATTGCCCTGGCTCATCGCTCCCTGGTGCTGGGCCATTATGCACAACCCGAAGTGGTTCCCGGATATCGTTGTCGGCGGACGGGTCCTGGGCATCATCATCGGCGCGGTTATCGTCGGCTGCGGCATTCTTCCGGCTCTTTTCAATAAAGAATACTTCAATACCCTGCCAAAGCCTGATGTCAGGGGCCCCTGGAACGTGACCAAAGACTTCTTTAAAGGGGCCCTCATCACGCTTAAATGTAAGCCATTCGTCAAGCTCTGCGTGGCCACCTTGTTGATCTTCGGCGGATTCATGTGCGCGTCAGCGTTTACCCTCTATGTTGTTTTCTTCTATGTCTTTAAAAACGCTCCGGTGCTTGATCAGGCCTATGCGCAGGGCGGCCGTTTGCTCGGTTTCTTCGGGACGTTCAGCGCTATCTGTACCCTGGGCGTCATCTCGTTGACCGCATGGATGTCCAGAAAGATAGGCAAACGGAACACGTTTTTTGTCACCATCCCTCTTTCAATCATCGGCTACGCCTTGAAATGGTGGGGATATAATCCCGATCATCCCTATTTACTGTTCATCGCCGCACCTTTTATCACCTTCGGTTTAGGATCGCTCTTTACGTTGATGAGCTCCATGGTTGCCGATGTGTGCGACGTGGACGAGCTTCAAACCGCCACCCGGCGCGAGGGAATGTTCAGCGCCGTGTACTGGTGGATGGTCAAGCTGGGAGTAGCGCTGGCATCGTTTATCTCCGGGGTACTCATCAACGCAACCGGTTTCCGGCAGGAGCTGGGCCTGGCCCAGGCACCCGGGGCTTTATTGTGGATGAGGATTTATGATATCGGTATTCCTATCGTGACCTCGCTGATCGCTATTTTCGTCATTGCGACTTTTGAGATCTCGGAAACCAAGGCGCATGAAGTCCGCGTGGAGATCGAAAGGCGCAGGGGGGAAAGACGCAAGGAAGAAGAAAGACGGTTGGAAGAGGAAAGACGCAGAAAAGAGAGACGCGAGAAATGAAGTGCCGCACCGTACAACTGATTTCTGCTTTTGTGTTCTGCCAGCTGGCGATGGTCTTTTTGCCGGCGGGGCAGGCGGGTGCCGGCCTGTATGCGCAAGAGGCCAGCCCTGCTGCGGCAGAGCTTATAGAAAAGGCCTGGGCCGCGCACGGCAAGCGCGACATTGAGGAGACCTTCCGGCTTACCCGGCAGTGCATCGACCTGTATGCCGGGGAGGCCCGGCGCCAGCAGGCGGGCCTCAAGGGTATGCCTCAGAAGGCCGACGAGATCAAGTCGGTGGAGGTCCTGAACAGCGTCGCAGTCGCCTTTTTTATCCAGGGCGAATCCTACCTGCGTCAGGGTAAGCTTGACGAAGCCAGGCAGGCTTTCCAGACGATCATTGACACGTACGGCTATGCGCAGGCCTGGGATCAGCGGGGGTGGTTCTGGAGCGTGGCGGAGGTCTCCAGGCAGAGCCTGCAGAAAATAGCCGGCGGCTCGATCGATATCGAGCAAAAAAGAAAAGTCAGCCAGCTTCCTACCAGGATCGTGCTGTATGACCCCGGCAAGGAAGACCTGGTCGATTACGCGAAGTACGGCGAGTTCAAGGACGTCGGCACGGACCGGTACCGGTATGTCATCAAAGACCAGGAAGGATTGAGCGCGGCAGCCGGGGAAGGGATCTATCCCAATACCACCTCGGTACGCTGGGACCCGGAGTTTAAAAAAGCGCAAAAAGAAAAAAGGCTGGAAGGCGACCAATGGGATTTTATGCATTCGCCGGATCTGCAGGCTGCTTTTTTCAAGTGGGCGACCGGCTCCGAGCCGGCCGGAGTGCGCCTGTTTTATATCGGGCTGATCCTGGAAAAAGCCGGCCTTCTGAAGCACGCCCTCAAGGCTTATTATGCCGTCGTGGTGCATTACCCCGGCGCTTACGGCTGGACGTATTTCAAGTCGCCCTGGTACGCGGGCCAGGCTGCCCTTGCCAAGATCAATCACCTTTTGCGCAGGAACCCCCAGCTCGGGCTTAAGCTGGTGGACGCGGACATAAAGATCGAGAACGGCTTCGACTATATCGTGGCCAATGACATCGTCATCGCCAACCCCGGCAGGTTCGTCAAGGTCAACGGCCTGCTGGAGAAGCTGAAACCCAGGCCTAACAAGGACCTTTTGAGCATCAAAAAGCGTTCAGGCAAAGGACGCGTCTATGTCCAGCAGTACGAGACCGGCGACTGGGAGCTTATCGTCGACGGGAAGCCGTTCTCGGTGCGCGCCGTCACCTATGCGCCGACCAGGGTCGGCCAGTCGCCCGACGAAGGCACCATGACCAACTGGATGGAGGACGATTTCAACCGTAACGGGAAAATCGACGGCCCCTATGACGCGTTCGTGGACAAGAACAAGAACAACGCGCAGGACGCGGATGAGCCGACGGTGGGGGATTTTTCCCTGATGCGCGATATGGGCGTCAACTCCGTCAGGATCTACCATCAGCCCCGGAAACCCAATAAGGAGCTCCTGCGCGACCTCTACAAGAACTACGGCATCATGACCATCGTGGGCGATTTCCTGGGCAAGTACACGCTCGGGTCGGGCGCTGCGTGGAACCCGGGCACGGATTACAGGAATCAGGAGCATAAGAAGAACATGATGGATTCGGTGCTGGGCATGGTCAGGGAATACAAGGACGAACCGTTTGTCCTGTTCTGGCTGCTCGGCAATGAGAACGTCTACGGCTATGCCTGCAACGCCGATAAAGATCCCGATGCGTTCTTTGCCTTTGTCAATGAAGTGGCCCGCAGGATAAAAGAGATCGATCCCGACCATCCTGTTGGCATTTGCTCCGGCGATGTGCTATACTTGGATAAGTTCGGCCCAAACTGCCCCGACGTCGATATCTTCGGCGCCAATGCCTACCGCGGCAATTACGGCTTCGGTTCCTTCTGGCGCCAGGTCAGGGACGAGGCGGACAAGCCGGCGTTCATCACCGAATACGGCTGCTCCGCCTATTTCGAAGGCAAGGGCGAGGAGGCGGGAGAGGAAGGCCAGGCCGATTACCACCAGGGGTCATGGGAGGATATTAAGAACAACATGGCGTTTGTCGACGGCGGAGCAGGCAATGCCCTCGGCGGCATCGTCTTTGAATGGCTTGACGAATGGTGGAAAGGCTATGAGCCGTCGATCCACGATAAAAAAGGCACCTGGGTAGGACCGTTTCCCGACGGATACATGCATGAGGAATGGCTGGGAGTCTGCGCTCAAGGGGACGGGCGCTTAAGCCCGTTCCTGCGCCAGCTGCGCACGGCATACTATACCTATAAACAGGAGTGGAAGAAATAGCGGAGGAGGAAAGGAGGCGGGAAAAGGGAAGTAAACCGTGAAACGTTCAGAAAATAAAAGCAGGTTACTATAGACAGTACGAAGAAGGAGGAGCAGATATGAAGAAAATCATTGCAGTGATGCTGGTCGCAGTCCTGCTTGCGCCGTGCGCGTTTGCGCAGGACAAGCCAGGTACCGCAGCGGCAAAGGAATTCTGGGTGTTCAAGGACAAGGGCGCCCGCGAGAACCACTTCGTGCCTTCAGGATGGATGGGTGATTACGGGGACGTCAAGTTAAACGACCAATCAACCGACAATCCCTATTCCGGTACCACCTGCATCCAGTTTGTCTATACTGCGAAAAGAACGCAAGGCCAGGGATGGGCAGGTATCTCGTGGCAGAATCCGGCCAATAACTGGGGCAGCAAAAAGGGCGGATTTGACCTCACCGGCATGAGCAAGCTTACCTTTTGGGCCAGGGGCGCAAAAGGCGGGGAGGTGCTGAAGTTTAAAGTCGGAGGTATCGGTATCACCCCCAAGGCTACCTACCCGGATTCCACCGAGGCAGAGATCGGGCCGGTAGAGTTGACGGATACGTGGAAACAGTATGCGATTAACGTCGTCGGCAAAGACCTCAGCTATATCAGCGGCGGTTTTGCGTGGGTGGCGACCGCGGACCAGAACCTCGAGGGAGCGACGTTCTACCTGGACGACATCAAGTTCGAAGTCGACCCGGCGCTCAAACCCGAAGGACGGAAGCAGGAAGCCATGCCGTTCTACGTCTACGCGGACCGCTCGTCCATGAACAACCATTTCATCCCTTCGGGATGGATGGGCGACTACGGCGACGTGAAGATCGACCAGGCCTCCAAGGAAGACCCGTACCTGGGCGACACCTGCCTCAGGATCATCTACAGCGGCAAGGCTACTCAGGGTGCACGCTGGGCGGGGATGTACTGGCAGAACCCGCCGAACAACTGGGGCAACGTCGACAAGGGCTTTGACCTTTCCAAGGCGCAGAAACTGACCTTCTGGGCGCGCGGCGCAAAAGGCGGTGAGCGCATCGAGGAGTTCAAGGTCGGCGGCCTCATGGGCGAGTTCTCCGATTCCGATACCGCAGGCGTAGGCCCGGTGATCCTGACCACGGAGTGGCAGCAGTACACGATCGACCTCAAGGGCAAGGATATGTCCTATATCATCGGCGGATTCTGCTGGTCGATGAACATAGACGTCAATCCCGACGGAGCTACGTTCTATCTGGATGAAATCAAGTACGAATAAAAGAAGTCACGCGTCAGAAGTCACGGGTCACAGGCTGCTTTTACTTGCAGCCTGTGGCCTGTTGCTTGTCGTCTGCTTTTCAGGCTTCAGTAAGAAACCCAGGCCCGCCGTCTACATCAAAGCCTTAAAGAACAGCCGCTATCAACTTATCGTCGCCAACCGTCCCTACATCGTCAAAGGGGTCTGTTATAACCCCATTCCCATCGGTCTGAATCAAGATTACGATTGGTGGTCGGATCCCTATAAACCCTGGTTAGTAGACGGTAAATTGATGCAGGAAATGGGCATAAACACGATCCGGGTTTATCGGACCGGCGAAAATCCGGAAAGCGTAAAACAGGTCATCCGGGATCTCTACGAGAACTTCGGCATTCGCACTATCCTGGGCCACTGGCTGGGCTTCTGGGAGTATCCCTGCCCGCTCTACGGCGACAAGGAGTTCCATGAGCGGATCAAAAAGGAAGTCCTGGACATGGTCGCCGCGTACAAGGATGAGCCCGGCGTGCTTTTATGGATCCTGGGCAATGAGAATAATTATTCCTGCCTCGGCCATGTCAATCCCTGGTCGACGGAGGAGATAGACCGGGAGGCCGACCCCCAGAAACAGAAATGCCTGCGGGCAAAGATATATTATTCGTTCATCAACGAACTGGCGCAGGAGATACACAAGCTCGACCCCGACCATCCCGTGGCCCTCGGCAACGGGGAGCTGGTCATGCTCGATGCCGCCAAGCAGTACTCGCCCGACGTGGACCTGGTGGCCTGCATCATCTATAGAGGAAAGACCTTCGGCAACCTGTTCAAGTCGCTCAAAGTCACGTTTGACAAACCGCTTTTATTATCGGAATTCGGCGCCGACGCGTATGATGCGCTCAAACAGAAAGAGGCCCAGGACATGCAGGCGTTCTTCCTGGAGGCGCAGTGGCGCCAGATCTACGACAACCTTGCCGCCGGCAAGAAAGGGGAGGGGAATTGCGTCGGCGGCACGATGTTCGAGTGGTCCGACGAGTGGTGGAAGCACAACCCCGTGGACGTCGAGAGCCTCAGGACCCACGACACCGCATCCAACTGGTCCAACGGCAGCTACTATTTCGATATCGAAGCACCCAAAAACATGAACATGAACGAGGAATGGTTCGGCCTGGTCGGGGTGTCGGCGGACGAGAAGGAGTCCGGCATCGATAAGCGCGTGCCCCGCAAAGCGTATTACGTGATCAGGGAATTCTGGAAAAACCCGGCAGCAAAGAAAAAGACCGAGAAGAAAAGATGAAGAAGAAGACGATACGTGCAATAATGGCGCTCGTGGCTCTGGGGGTGCTGTTTGCTCCCGCGGCGCACTGCGAGGATGCCTGCTGCCCGGCCGTTTCCAGGGATCTGGCGCAGGCTCCGGACGGCGCGTCGGCCTTTCAGTCGCTGGAGAAGGCTGCGGCGTGCTGTTTCAAACAGCAGGCGTATGCGGAGTGCTGCGCGTGCGTCAGGGACGCCGCGCAGAAGAACAAGAACGCGTTGAACGGCGCCGATTATTTCTGTGCCCTGGCCCGCTACCGGCAGCTCAAGCACCTGGAGGAAAAACAGCTCTGGGACGAATACTTTGCCAAGGGCAATGAATACCGCGAAGAGATCTCGTCGAATCTCGATAAGGTCTTCAAAGAGACGAGGCCCCAGGACCCCGTGCATCTCGCTGCCCGGCTGCTCGCCTACCGCTTCCACAAGGACATGGAGGACGCCCTGGCCGAAGAAACGCTCGCAAGCCTCATGACGGCAGCAGCCGAATACGCACGGACGGCCGTTGACGCCGGACTGCTCAAGGAAGCGGCGCAAGCACTCGAGGGTTACAACGAGCGCGGAAAGTCAAAAGAACTCTATAAAATGTATATCAATAAAACCGTGGCCGGGGTCACGGCTCCCGGAGAATTGAGCGCCATGGCGTTCGGGTTCTTGAAGGACGGGAATCTCGAGCTGGCCGAATCGGTGTGCGACGTCTACATCGGAAAACTCGATCAGTCTGCCGATAAGAAGGCTGCCGTCGCCGAACTGGCGCGCCTCGCCGACGCCTTCGTCTACAAAGATGAGGGTCTCAAAGACCCGCAGTACGCGGAAAAAGTATTTGCAAAGATCGAGGATCTGGAGGGCAAAGAGGCATTCGGCGAGGAGCTTCTGTACCTGCGCGGGTATAATCTGGAAAAGGCGCAGGAATGGGCGCGGGCAAAAGACATCTACGCCGATTTCCTCGCGCAATTTGCTTCCGGCGCCAGGGCCGGCAAAGTCGCCTTTAAGCTCGGGGTCTTGAGCGCATATTGCCTGCGGGACCTGAAAGCGGCGCGCGAATACTTCCAGAAGCTCGGCGAGAAAGAGCATGCCGACGCGCATGTGATCGCCGGCCTCTACCAGCTGGGGCTGTTTGCCCAGTGGGAAGATGATGTCGCGCGCGCAAAAGGCGCATACGCAAAAATCCTGGAAAAGGCGGGCAGTAATTATCCTGAAACGACCGCGCTGACAAAACAGCGGATGAATGAAATTGAAGAGAACAAGCTTTTAGACTCCCGGATCAAGGATATGCTCGATGCAAGCCTTCGCCCCGAGTACGCGATCTTCGATATGTCCCGCGTGCAGATCGCTGCTTCCAAATACAACCCTGCGAAAGGCGAAGAAGTCTCTATTTCTTCGACTGCCGCTGCGCCGCAGTCAGGCTGCATGCAGGTCAACCTTGAATACTTCTGGGCAGGGGACGGTATCCCGGCTTCCGCCGGCCCGGAGGCCACCTCGATAAAGACTTCCTTCAAAGAGCCCGGTACGAAAGTCATCGGGCTTCTGGTCAAGACTCCTTCCGGGCTCCTCGACCGCGCAGTGGATTTCGTAGACGTCGAATAAAGCACGGCGGGTTCATGGTTTCGCTTCCGCGTGCTGAAAATTTTTGCCGTCGGCTTCGGTTTACTCCTTGTTCGTTTACAGAAATTCTTAGAGTAATGGTCCGTGCGCGTCAGTTTCTGCACTCTCTCGTCGTAATTCCTCGCCGACTTCTGCCAAAAATTTTCTAATGCACGCTCCAGCAAAACCATACATCCGCCCCCACGGCACACGCTCACAGCCTTTCAGCAACCGAGCCGCCCCTCCAATTTGCCCCAAAACCATACAACTCACGTTTCTTGTTTGATGCCGCGGAAGCATCGGATTTTGCGGGTGACGAGGTTTGGTTCGAGCACGCGCCACGCAGGAAGGCGCGCGCGCAGAACCAACCTCGGCAGGCCCCGCAAAATCTGATAAGATACCTGGTGACAAAACAAAAAACCCGCCATGAAAACCATGACGGGTTTTTTGTTGGTTGCGGGGGCAAGATTTGAACTTGCGACCTCCAGGTTATGAGCCTGACGAGCTTCCAGACTGCTCCACCCCGCGAGTCTACAGGTCGGGTTGCATACAACGCCAGACCGAAATGTCCTTCGACTCATGTTAATGAGCTAACGTAAATCTATTATACCTCAAATCCCTCTAACTCCAAGCAAAATTTGAGGTTTTATTCCTTCGGTACGAGCTTGACCGGCACTTCATTCTTGCGCACCACGCCCATCTTTTCGCGCAGTATCTTTTCCTGGAAGACCGTGTCGTTCTCCAGGCGTTCCAGCTCGGTCTTGAGCAGCGCGTTCTCGACCTCAAGCTTCCTGTTCTTTTCGGCAAGGTCCTGATTACGGTGGTTGATGGCTCGGATCTTCATGAAGCCCGGGACGAAGATCGCGGCCAGGACCGCGCAGATGACGAGCGCTTGAGCCGGTTTGGGGAATCTCATTTTTTCCAGAGCGTTCCTGCGTACACGGCCTTTGGGCCCAGTTCTTCCTCGATGCGCAGGAGTTCATTATACTTGCAGATCCTGTCCGTGCGCGACAGCGAACCCGTCTTTATCTGTCCGCAGCCCGAGGCGACGGCAAGGTGCGCGATGAAGGTGTCTTCGGTCTCTCCGGAGCGGTGCGAGATGACCGCGCGGTACTTGTTCGCCTGGGCCAGTGCAATGGCCTCGAGAGTCTCAGAAAGAGAGCCGATCTGGTTGACTTTGACCAGGATGGCATTGGCGCATTTCTCTTCGATGCCTTTTTTGAGGAACTTGGTATTGGTGACAAAAATGTCATCGCCGACCAGCTGACACCGGGAGCCGAGTTCTTTGGTCATAACTTTCCAGCCGTCCCAGTCGAACTCGGAAAGGCCGTCCTCGATGGAGACGATCGGATACTTGGAGAGCCAATGGTTGTAAATCGCGATGAGGTCAGCAGAGGACTTCCCGGAGTTCTCAAAGGTGTATTTCCCGTCTTTGCAGAAAGAGCTGGCCGCGCAGTCAAGGGCGATAAAAACGTCCTTGCCCGGCTTGTACCCGGCCTTTTCTATAGCCTGGATGATGAAGGTAAGCGCTTCTTCGTTGGACTGCAGGTTCGGGGCAAAGCCGCCTTCGTCGCCGACCGACGTAGCCAGCTTCTTTGCCTTCAAAAGCGATTTGAGATTGTGGAATACTTCAGAGGCCATGCGCAGGGCCTCTGCAAAATTGGGAGCGCCGATGGGCATGATCATGAATTCCTGGATGTCCAGGTTATTGTCCGCATGCAAACCGCCGTTTAAAATGTTCATCTGCGGCACGGGAAGGAGCTTGGCGTCATTGCCGCCCAGGAACCGGTAGAGCGGTTGTTGGGCCTCAATAGCGGCTGCCTTGGCCGCTGCCATGGAGACTCCCAGGATGGCATTAGCCCCCAGCTTTGCCTTGGTTTCCGTGCCGTCCATCTCGATCAAAAGCGCATCGAGCTTCCTGAAATCCGGCTCTAAACCCTTTATTCTTGAAGCGATTAGGGTGTTGACGTTGTTGACTGCCTTGAGCACGCCTTTTCCCAGATATTTCGATTTGTCCCCATCGCGCAGTTCCAGCGCTTCGTTCTCTCCGGTGGAAGCGCCCGAGGGGACTGCGGCGCGACCAAGAACATTGTTATCGAGTATGATGTCGACTTCAACCGTGGGATTGCCCCGCGAGTCCAGGATCTGCCGGGCTTTCACTGCCTTTATTTTTGCCATTATGGTTCCTCCTTGGAGTTTAGAGGAAGAATTTTAACACACAAATCCAGGACGGTCAAGCGAATAAAGAATATATTGACGCAAACCAGCGGTTGTGCTATCGTTATTTCATTACAGCGCCCAGTACAAGCAAGGAGAATCAATGAACTGGAAAAAGTTCAAGATTTACGTGAGATTATACTGGATCAGGTTCCTGGTCATCACCATCCTCGCCGAGCTGGCAATTTCGCTTGTCTTCGTGGTCGCGGTCGGGGTGCGCACCTGGAACCAGACCGAATCATACCTGCGCGAGACACAGCTCGCCATGATACCCCTGCAGCTTTACCTGCAGGTGATCATGGCGCTTATCTTCGGCGTCACCTATACCTTCATGTGGTACTGGCTGTTCATGAAGCAGGGCGCCCAGTCGTTCACCCAGACGAAAAAGAAGGCGCTGAGCGGCGATGACATCGGCATCAGATGGACCGATGTCATCGGCATGGATGAGGCAAAACAGGAGGCCCTGGAGCTGGTCAACCTCATCAGGGACAGGGCGGAGGTGCAGAAGATCGGCGGCAGGATCCTGCGCGGTATCTTGATGATGGGCCCGCCCGGATGCGGAAAGACGTACCTGGCAAAGGCCATGGCCACCGAAGCGAACATGCCGTTTATTTCCATGTCCGGTTCGGAATTCGTGGAGATGTTCGTCGGCGTCGGCGCGGGCAGGATCCGCAGCCTGTTCAGCCGGGCGCGGCTGATGGCGGAAATGCACGGCGGCTGCATCATCTTCATCGACGAAATAGACGCGGTGGGCGCGCAGCGCTCGGTGGACCGGGGGTTCGGCGGGCAGACCGAGGCGAATACCACGGTAAACCAGCTGCTGGTGGAGATGGACGGTCTGAAGGAGAAAGACACCAATGTGGTGGTCATCGGCGCCACCAATGCCCCGGAAAATTTTCTTGACCGGGCATTGCTGCGCCCGGGGAGGTTCGACCGCAAGATCTACGTCGACAAGCCCAACCTCGAGGACAGGGAGAAGCTTTTTGCGTATTACCTGAAGAAAGTCAAGTACGACCAGAACGACGTGAAGATCGACCGTCTGGCCCGCATCACCGTGGGCGACAGCCCCGCGGACGTCTCCAATATCGTGCGCGAAGCCGCGCTTTTAGCGGTCAGGCATAAAAAGCAGTTCATCGGCATGAAAGAGATCGACGACGCGCGCGAGCGCATCGCCTTGGGGATAAAGCGCAGGATCAAACTGCGGGAAGAGGAAAAGTGGCAGATCGCCTACCACGAGGCGGGCCACGCGATCGTCACGTATCTGTTGGTGCCGTCGCAGGACGTCTTTAAGATCACCATCACCCCCCGCGGCCACACCGGCGGCGTTACCTGGACGCCGGAGCGCGAAGAGATCTTTATCCATGACCAGCGCCATTATCTGGGCCAGATAAAATCAAGCCTCGGCGCCTATGCCGCGGAAAAGCTCAAATACGGGTTTACCACCGGCGGCGTGAACCAGGATTTCGAGGTGGCGCTCTGGTATGCCCACCATATGGTCTGGAGCTGGGGCATGGGTAAATCCGGACTGCTCGGGAATTTCGACGCCCTGCCCTCGAACTACATCTCCTCCGAGGTAAAGACGCAGCTTGACCGCGACGTCCAGGATATCCTGCGCTCTTGCCTGCAGGAGATCACCGAACTGCTTAAAAAAGAAGGCCCGCTCCTTGACCGCCTGGCAAAAGACCTGGTCGCCAAACAAGAGTTGAACTATGACGAGATCGAGGCTATCTTCAAGGAGTTCGGTAAGACGCGTCCTGCTGCTTAGTCTTTGTGCCGGCGCGTTGTGCGCCGGCGGCTGTTCCTTCTCGGTTGCGCCTTCCTATACCAAGAACGACCTGGAGAAGGTCGTCAAAGACCTGATAAAAAAAGGATGCGGCATTGAGGCGACGACGAAGCTCGTCGGCTCTACCTTCTGGGTCTACCTGCCTTTAGAAGACATCACCGAATTTCCCCCCCATCCCCCGTCGTTCTACGAACGGTTCGAGCCGGTCGAAGCAAACGCCGG
>JAQTMD010000010.1 GCA_028714595.1 Candidatus Omnitrophota bacterium | reverse complement strand
TCAGCGATGACGGCAAGGGCATAGATTTTAAGTCGGTGCGCAAAGTCGCCGTGGCCAAGGGCCTTTTGAACGAGGATGAGGCCAAAGACGCGGATGAGAAGAGAATCCTGGATCTTATTACCCTGCTCGGTTTTTCCACGTCTGAAAAGGTTACGGATATCTCCGGCCGGGGCGTCGGCCTGGACGTCGTCAAATCCAAGATCGAGGCGCTGGGCGGCCGCGTGGATTTCGAGACCAAGGTCGGCGAAGGGTCCAAGTTCATCCTTACGCTGCCGTTGACGCTGGCGATCATCAAGGCCATGCTGGTCAAGGTCCACCAGGAGATATATGCCGTACCCCTGATGAACATCAGGGAGACCATCAAGATCCATAAGAAAGAGCTCAAGTTTCTTCAGAACTTTGAAGTCATGCGGGTCCGCGATGAAGTTATTCCGATCATCAGGCTTGACCATACGCTCGGAGTCACGGTCTCTGGCGCGACCGAAGACGAGGAAGGGAGGCTTTCGCTGGTCATCGTCGAATACGGCAAAAAAGCGCTCGGCCTCGTGGTCTCTTCCGTCATCGGCGAGCAGGATATCGCGGTAAAGCCGCTGGGCTCCTGGGTGAAACGGACCAAAGGCATTGCCGGAGCCACCATACTCGGCGACGGGCGCGTGGCGTTGATACTGGACATCATGAGTCTCATGTAAATAACGACGAGGCAGGCTATGGAAAACCCTAATTTGAATAACGAACAACTCGACGTCCTGAAGGAGATAGGCACCATCGGCGCCGGAAGCGCGGCCACGGCCCTGAGCCAGATCCTGGGGCGTAAAGTCACCATCACCGTCCCGGAAGTAAAACTGGTCAGTTCCGATCGCATCACCGCTACGGAATTCCTTATTCAGCCGGATGAGGTGAGCCTTGCGGTGGACCTCAGGATCCTGGGGGCGCTGCAGGGAAGCATGATCGTGCTCTTTTCCCAGAAGAGCGCGCTGATGATGATCGACATCCTGATGAAGCGGCCGATGGGCACGACCCAGCTTTTGAACCTGGTGGAGGCGTCGGCGCTTTCAGAAAGCGCGCACATCCTCTCCGGCTCATACCTGAACGCCGTGGGGGAGCTCCTGGAGCTGCATCAGGTCATCCCATCCATCCCCCAGACGATCGTGGACCGTATGGACCGTCTTAACCGCCTGATGATCAAGCGGTTCAGTGAAGCGAACATCCAGTACTTGCTTCCCATAGAGAACAACCTGTTGATCGAGGACGTGGCCGTGACGCTCTACGTCATCTTCCTGCTCGAATACGACAGTATCAAAAAAGTCATGAGAATCGTCGGCATATGAAAGAAGAGTTCTTTGCCCTGGATATCGGAACCCGCAAAGTCATGGGCATCGTCTGCCGTCGCACCGATTGCGCCCTGGAGCTCGTCGATATGGAAGTCGTCGAGCACGCCTGCCGTCCCATGTTTGACGGCCAGATCCATTCTATCGATGATGTCGCCGGGACCGTCAGTCGCATCAGAGAACGCCTGGAGCAGCGGCTGGGCAGAAGGCTGGAAAAGGCAGGCGTGGCAGTCGCCGGAAGGAACCTCCTCACCTTTTCAAGCGTCGTGCGCCGGGACTTTGTGACATCGACCGAGATCACGCAGGAGACGCTGCGCCAGATCGAGCTGGAAGCGGTGGACAAGATCAGCGTGGAGTCGGGCAAGGACCTCTCGGATTTCTACTGTGTCGGCTACAGCCCCGTCTCTTACGAGCTCGACGCAGCCCGGATCACCGCGCCCCTCGGCCACCATGCAAAGGAGCTCGTCGCCGAGGTGATCGTTACCTTCCTGCCGCGGATGGTGCTCGACTCCATCTTCGCGGTCCTGAAGAAAAGCGCGCTCGAGGCGACGAACGTCACGCTGGAGCCGATCTCCGCGATCAACGCGATCATCCCCGCCGAGATGCGCGATCTTAACATCATCCTGGTGGATATCGGGGCAGGTACCTCGGACCTGGCATTGGCGCGCGAGGGCGTCATCTTCGCCTACGGCATGGTCCCCGAGGCAGGCGATGAGATTACCGAATGTATCTCGCACCATTTGTTGGTAGATTTTCAGACTGCCGAAAAGATCAAGCGGTCGCTGGAATCGGTCGAGGAGATAGAGTATCAGGACATCTGGGCGCGCCGTCACCGCGTGCGCAGCCGGGACGTAAACGCCGTGATACAGCCGGCGGTGGCGCGGCTTGCCGCGTCGATCGCCAAGGCCGGACTGGAATTGAACGGCCGGCAGCCGCAGGCGGTAGTGCTGGTCGGGGGCGGCAGCCTTACCCACAATCTGATCGAGGAACTGGCCAAGGCGTTCGGGCTCTCGGCTGACAAGGTCGGCATCAGGCTTCCGTCGATGATAAGCGGCATACTCGACAGGACCAGGAGGCTTTCGGGTCCTGAAGCGGTCACGCCCATCGGCATAGCGCAGATGACCGAACGCTCGCAGGGCCTTTCGTTCATCGATGTCCAGGTCAACGGTGAGTCCCAGGTCCTCCTTGATTTTGCGCAGAAGAAAGATGTCCTCGGCGTGCTGACGTTTGCCGGGGTCGTCGGCGACAAACGGCTTGCCCCCCGTCCGGGGCTGGCATTGACGGTGACCGTAAACCAGGAATTGAAGATCATCAAAGGAACGCTCGGCGAGCCTGCCCGCATCAGGTTAAACGGTTCACCCGTGGCGAGCCTCGCCGAACGGGTCAAGCACGGCGATTCCATCGAATTCATCGAGGCCCGGGACGGCGAGGATGCGCGTGCAACGATAGCCGACATCGTACGGCCGCAGCCGTATGGGCTGACCTATAACGGCAGGCAGATCGAACTGCTGCCGCACGTTTTGATGGGGGGCGTGCGGGTCGGTTTTGCGGCGGAGGTCGAGGACCGGGCGCATATCCAGGTGCTGGCGCTGCGGGTCCGCGACATCCTGGAATCCCAGGGCGTTGACCTTGACCGGCTGATCGAGCGACAGCTCCTGTTCAACATCGACGCCGTGCCCAAGATCCTGCCGCAGCGCAATTTTACCCTCGCGGTCAACGGCCGTCCCGCAGAGCTGGAGGCCGAGGTGGCAGACGGCGACAGCGTGGATTTTTCCTTCGGCACGCCCGCTCATTACCGGATCGGGGACGTCGTAGACACCGCCGGGAGCTTTGAAACCATGCATATAAACGTCGATGACCGGGACATCGCGGTCACCATCGACCGCGTCCAGGTTTTTATGAACGGAAAGCCCGTCGGTCCCGAAGAATTCATCTCCGACGGCGCGGATATCCGCGTCTACCGTGTCAAAGACTCGCGCATATTGCTCTCGGAAATATTCAAGTATGTCGAGATAGACCCTCAGAAGATCGTCGGCAAGCGCATACGGATCCTGGTCGACGACATGCCGGCGGGGTTCACTACGCCGCTTGCAGAAGGAAGCCGCGTCAGGCTGCTCTTCGAAGAAAGAAACTAGAAAGTCCGAACAGCGCCGCGCTGTTTCTTCAAGGTTCGTGAGCTCAGGCAGCTGGTGATCTCACCAGCCAGACAGGGAGGTTTTCGATGAAAATACAGAACTACATGGAAGAGGTCGTACAGGACGAGTTAGAGTTGCTGCTTGCGGAACGCGAGGACATCTGCAAATGCCAGAAATGCAAGTTCGATATGATGGTCTGGACTTTGAACCGGCTGCCGCCCAAATACGTGATCACCGATCGCGGCAGGCTGTACACCAAGCTCAAAGAGCAGGAGGTGCAGTTCAAGGCGGATGTCGTGAAGGAGCTTACCAAGGCCATCGATTTCGTATCCGGGAACCCCAAGCACTGAAAAACGGATGGAAGAGCCCAGGGACGTCAGAAGCATACCTGCAGAGGAGCTTGTCAATGTCCTGCATTTTATCAGCGGGCTCAAGGGGATCGACCTGAGTTCGTACCGTCAGAATTTCTGTTTCCGGCATCTGCGCGGCCGCCTGCAGGATACCGATTGCTTTTCCGGCCCGGAATACATCAATTATATCAAGAAGAACCGCGGGGAGATCGACCGGTTCCTGGATGACCTGTCCATCAACGTAACGCATTTTTTCCGCGACCGGGAGGTCTTTGAGTCGTTCAAAACGAACGCGCTTGACGAGATTATAAAAAAAAAGAGCGCCGCCGAGAAGGGATTGATCAGGATCTGGTCGGCGGCCTGCGCTACGGGGCAGGAGCCCTATTCGCTGGCGATCATGCTCGCGGAGGCCCTGCGCGGCAAGCCCGGCATAATGGTCAAGATCAGGGCGACGGACGTCGACTCGGACGCCCTGGCTAAGGCAGCGGAGGGCGTCTACGAAGGGCGGGATTTCCGCGAGATCGACAAGAAGTTGCTTGAAAAATACTTCGAACCAGTCTATAATGGTAAATATTCCGTCAGGGACGATATCCGGAAGATGGTCAAGTTCGAAAAGCACAACCTGATCACGGACGACGCCCTGAGGTTCATCGATATCATCTTCTGCCGCAACGTGATGATTTATTTTACCCGCGAGCAGCAGGACATGCTGATTGAGAAATTCTACGGTTCGCTGACCGCCGGCGGGTACCTCGTGATCGCAAAGGTCGAGTGCATCTGGAAGAAAGGGCTCTTCTCGGCCGTCGACGCGTGCAACAAGATCTATCAGAAGGCGGCTTGAAGGGACGAAAAACGATCAAAAAGAACGTAGAGACGAAAGCCAATACACCAAAGGGAGGTAAAGATGGCACGAGTCTTGGTTGTGGACGACGCATTGTTCATGCGTAGGATGCTCTCCGACATCCTGAAAAAAGAAGGCATTGAGATCTGCGGAGAGGCGGAGAACGGCAAGGACGCGATCATGAAATACCAGCAGCTCAAGCCCGACCTGGTCACCATGGACATCGTCATGCCGAAGATCGAGGAGATCGACGGCATCGGCGCCGTCAAGGAGATCATCAAATTCGACGGCCAGGCCAAGATCATCATGGTCTCGGCGATGGGCCAGCACTCGCTGGTCGTCGAAGCGATCCAGGCGGGCGCAAAAGACTTTGTCACCAAACCCTTTCAGCCGTCGCGCGTAATCGAAGCGGTCAAGCGGGCGCTTGGAGGGTAATCCTACGTTGGAAAAGACCATGGAAGAGAATGTAATCGAAATCCCGATGGCAGGAATGCACGTTGCGCAGGCGCCCGGCGTGCTGGTCACCAAAGGTCTCGGTTCCTGCCTGGGTATCACCCTCTACGACCCCGTCATGAAGATAGGCGGTATGGCGCATCCGATGCTCCCGGACATCACCAAGGCGCGGGTCAAATCGAACCCCAGCCGTTTCGTCAATTCTGCCATCACCAGCCTCTTAGGGGAACTGGATAAGAAGGGCTGTCTACGGTCGCACCTGGTCGTCAAGATGTTCGGCGGCGCGCACATGTTCAGTTTCATCAATACGGACAGCGCGCTGAACGTCGGCCAGAAGAACATCGAAATGGCCCTGACGATGTTCAAGGAATTGAACTTGAAGATTGCCGGTCAAGAAGTAGGGGGTACGTTCGGTCGGACCATCTCCTTGAACCTCGAGGACGGCAAAGTGCTTGTCCGGACCGTCTCCTGGGGAGAGAAAGAAGTGTAATGGCTGGCAGAATAAAGGTATTGATCATAGAAGATTCGTTCCTGATGCGCAGGATCATTGCAGACATCATCAGCAGCGATCCTTCCCTTGAAGTAATCGGCAAGGCCCAGGACGGAGATGAAGCGATAGAGAAGCTTTTAAGCCTTAAACCGGACGTCATTACCCTCGACATCAACCTCCCGGTGAAGAACGGTATTGACGTGCTCTGTGATATCATGAAACTGCGGCCCACGCGGGTGATCATGCTGTCCGCCTACAGCCGCTCCGGCGCCTCAGCCACGATGCGCGCGCTTGAATTGGGGGCCGTTGATTTCATCGCCAAGCCGTCAGGCGAGATCTCGCTGGGCCTGGAAAAGCTCAAGGGCGAGATCATCTCCAAGATCAAGCTGGCGGCGACCGTTGACCTGGAAAAATACCTGTCATCGTTCAAGGGGGTCGGTGCGCCGGCTGAAGCAGAAGGGGTTTCGGGGATAAAAAAGCTGGTGGTCATCGGCGCTTCTACCGGCGGCCCCAAGGCGATCCTGAGCATCATGCACGAGATCCCCGCAGACGTGCCGGCGGCTTTTTTGATCGTGCAGCATATGCCCAAAGGCTTTACGTTGAGTTTTGCCGAGCGTATTTCCTGGGAAGCGGGCATCCGGGCAAAAGAAGCGGAACCCGACGATGTCATCGGCCCGGGAAGGGTCTATGTCGCGCCGGCGGGCCATCACATGGTATTGGAACGGGAAGGTAAGAATATCAGGATAAAGCTCAACCAGGATGCGCTGGTCAATTTTGTCAGGCCGTCCATCGACGTCACCATGCAATCCGCGGTGTCGATCTTCGGCCGCGATATCGTCGGCGTGATCCTGACCGGCATGGGCAGAGACGGCCTTGAGGGCGCCCGCAGGATCAAAGAAGCGGGCGGGTCGATTATCATACAGGACGAAGCCAGTTCCGTGGTCTGGGGCATGCCCGGTTCGGTTTCGCGGGCCGGCATCGCCGATTCGGTCGCTCCCCTGGAGCTGATACCGCAGCTTGTAGTGAACTATATTAAAGCTTCATAACGCTAAGGAGACAAGGCAGTGGGATTCGAAGACCAGAGATTGACGCTCACCCAGCTTGACCTCTTGAAAGAGATCGGCACCATTGGTTCTGCGACCGCAGCCACGGCCCTGGCAGAGATGGTCGCCTGCAAAGTCGAGATCGCGGTTCCCCAGGTTTCGCTTGTCCCCCTCGAAAACCTGGCGACCATCCTCGATACCCCCGAAAAATTGTACTTCGTGCTGGACATGGAGATCAAGGGAGACGTGGGCGGCAGGATCTTTCTCCTGCTTTCTCCGGACGACGCCAAGTTCCTGGCCAGCGCGCTACTGGGCAGGCCCGCGGAAGAGCTTGATTTCAAGGATGACATGTTCCGTTCGTCGCTGCAGGAGGCCTGCAATATACTCGGCGGCGCCTACGTTTCGGCCCTGGCGGACATGACCAGTTTCACGATCCTGACGTCGATCCCGTCGCTTGCACTGGATATGGTGGGCGCGATCCTGGATTTCATCTTCATACAGATCGCCCAGGTCTCCGACGAGGCGCTGTTCATCAAGACCGACCTTCAGGTCAAAGGCCTGAGCATGGAAGGGCTGTTTTTGTTATTCCCGACAACCGAGTCGCTGCAGAAGATATTTGACATACTGGGGGTTAAATAAGGTCT
The DNA here is from genome assembly GCA_028714595.1 of Candidatus Omnitrophota bacterium. Lineage (GTDB taxonomy): Bacteria > Omnitrophota > Gorgyraeia > Gygaellales > Profunditerraquicolaceae > JAQTMD01. Next base: position 10,846 of record JAQTMD010000010.1, on the reverse strand, counting down.
TACTCCATAAACCACTTGCTCATTAAAAGGAGGAGGTCGACATGGCGGAAAAACAGCAAGAATTCCAGTTGGTCGTTTTCACGCTCGGTGACGAGGAATTCGGTGTCGATATCAGCCAGGTGCGCGAGATCGTCAGGATCGTCCAGATCACCTACCTGCCCAAGGCGCCCGTTTTTATAGAAGGGGTCGTTAACCTGCGCGGTCAGGTACTGCCGGTCATCGACCTCTCGAAACGCCTCGGCGTAGGATCCAAGGAACGCAGCGAGGCGACGCGCATTATCGTCGTCGAGGTCGGAGAGAACACGGTGGGGATGATCGTCGACTCGGTTTCGGAAGTCCTGCGGCTTTCCAACGATTGCGTCGAAGACGTGCCCAGCCTTGTCGAGACCGAGGTGCCGGAGCACTATATCCGGGGCGTCGGCAAACTCAAGGACAGGCTCCTGGTGCTCCTCGATCTCAATAAGATCCTGACTCCTGAAGAAGTCCAGAACGTGGAACGCCATGTAAAATCCGCCGCAAGCAAAGCATCGTAACGGCCGACAAATTCCATACGGTTTGAGCTTTTTTCGCGCAATCCGCCCCGTTACCCGCGGGCGGGTTGTGCGTTTTTAACCCGATGAGATATTATCCTCTTTTTGCCGACATCAATGAGAAGAAGTGCTGTGTTATCGGCGGCGGAAGCGTCGCGTTACGCAAGGCCCGCGCCCTGCTGGATGCCGGGGCCCGCGTCTGGGTCATAAGCCCCAGACTGAGCGAAGGATTGCGCAGGCTCAAAAACCGCTCCAGGATCACGCACATCAATGCCCGGTATCAGGCCAGATTCCTGTCAGGCGCTTCCGTGGTCATCGCTGCAACGGACCAGCGCCTGGTCAATGCGCGGGTCTCTGCGGATGCCCGTAAGGCGCGCATACCCGTGAATGTCGTCGATGTGCCCCGCGAAAGCACCTTTATCGCCCCGTCGTATATCGCCCGGGGAGACCTGGTGATCGCTATTTCTACCGGCGGAACCGCGCCGGCCCTGGCAAAGAAGATACGCAGGGACCTTGCTGCGGCAGCCGTGCCGCGGTATTGCCGCCTGCTCAAGAAACTTGCCCGGGCGCGCACGCAGTTCAAGGGCACCGTCGCATCCGCCGGCACGCGAAAGAAATTGCTGGAAGCTATCATACGCTCCGGTCTTCGGCGCCGGACGTCTTAGGAAAACCCCTCCGGAAGCAGTAAAGGCAGCCATGCAGCAGGTGCTTGTGCGCACGATAACCTCGCTCTACATCCTCTCCGTCTTCGCGTATTTTCTTTTCTTCGTCACCCAGAACAAAAAGCTGGGTACAACAGGGTTCTTCCTGGGGGTAAGCGGATTCGTTTTCCATTGTGCGCTGCTGGTCTGGCGCGGCGTCCTGCTGCGGCATTTCCCGGTCTCGGGTCTGTACGAGTCGCTGGTGTTTTTTGCCTGGCTGGTCCTCGCGGTGTACCTGGCGACGGAAGTACGGCTGCGCCAGGGGACTAACGGCGTCTTTATCATGCCGTTGGTCGTCTCCCTGATGGCGTATGCCGCCTCCCTGGACAGCTCACGCAGGCCGCTGGCGCCGGCGTTGCAGAGCCCCTGGCTTTCGGTCCACGTGACGCTCTGTTTCCTGGGCTATGCGTGTTTTACGCTGGCCTTTGCCTTTGCCGTGATGTACCTCTGGCAGGAACGCGGATTAAAGACTAAGAAGATCGACGCGTTTTTCTTCCGTCTCCCTCCCATAGAATTCCTGGACAGGCTGGGGTATCGCAGTATCGCATTCGGTTTTATTTTCTTGACCCTGGGGATCATCAGCGGCTCGGTCTGGGCTCAAAATGCCTGGGGCAGGTTTTGGAACTGGGACCCGAAGGAGACATGGTCGCTGGTGACGTGGCTGGTATACCTGGCATATTTGCACGGCAGGCTCGCCCTCGGCTTTCGGGGCGCAAAGTGCGCCGTGGTGGCCATTGCAGGCTTCGGCGCCATGCTGTTTACCTACTTCGGGGTGAGCTTTCTTTTGCCGGGGCTGCATTCATACCTTAAATGATGAATATACGCGTACTGGGACTCAACCACAAGACCGCGCCTATCGAGATACGTGAGCGCGCCTCGTTCTCCAACAGCCGCCTTGATGAAGCCTTGCGCTCCTTGAGGGCTTCGCCCGGCGTGGAGGAATTAGTCCTGCTTTCCACGTGCAACCGCACCGAGTTCTATGTTTCCTGCCCGCAGGCCGACCGGGGTCTTGCGTCGGTATGGGAGTTTGTCGAGGATGCCATGGGCATGCCCGCCGCCAAGCTCAAACAGTATTTTTACGTTCACGGGAACCGTGACGCGGTGGAGCACTTGTTGTGCGTGGCCGCTTCGCTTGATTCCATGGTCGTGGGGGAGACGCAGGTCTTCGGGCAGGTCAAAGACGCTTATTTTGCTGCGCGCCGCAACAACGCCGCCGGGAAAGTCATGGATTGCCTTTTTGGAGAGGCGATCCGCGTCGGGAAAAAGGTGCGTACCGATACGCAGATCGGCAAAGGTGCGGTGTCGACCTCCACCGCAGCCATTGAGCTTGCGCGTAAGATCTTCGAGACGCTCCAGGACAAGGTCGTCCTGATCATCGGAGCGGGAAAGATCGGGGAGTTGACGGTAAAGAACCTGTATTCGCGGGGTGTATCGACCGTCATCGTCGCCAACCGGACGCTCGTCAAGGCCCAGGACCTGGCGCGCCAATTTTGCGGCACCGCCATCCATTTTGACGGCATCATCGAACATATGTGCCGGGCGGACATAGTCCTTTCCTCAACCAGCGCCCCGCATTTCCTGGTCACCAGGGAGGACATCTGCACCGTCATGCGCATGCGCAACAACGCGCCGTTATTCCTCATCGACCTCGGTCTTCCCCGGAACATCGATCCGGCCACGAACGATATCGCAAACGTTTACCTGTACAACATAGACGATTTGAGCCGGGTCTGCGACGCCAATATGAAAGAGCGCCTCAGTGAGGCGAAAAAGGCGCGCGCCGTCATCAGCCGCGCTGCGGAGTCGCTCTGTGAGCGGATGAACGCAGATCTTCGGCCGGACAAGGTCTCTGCATCGTGAAGACAACCGTCGTCGTAGGGGCGCGGGGCAGCCGTTTGTCGGTCTGCCAGACAAAATCGGTGATCGGGCTTTTGCAGGCGAAGGCCCCGGGTTACGGTTTCAGGTTACGCACGGTCACCACGCTCGGCGACCGCGTCAGCCGGTGGGAACGAAGCGACGCAGGTATCTTTGTCAAAGAATTGGAAGAGGCGCTTGTTGCCGGGGCCATTGATATGGCAGTGCACAGCGTTAAGGACATGCCTTCGCAAATTGCGCCGGGGCTGGAGCTCGGTGCGATTCTTAAGCGCGAGGACCCGCGCGATTGTCTTATTACCCGGGGTCGCAATGCCGGGATCGCCGGACTGCGCCCGGGCTGCATCATCGGCACGACGAGCCTGCGCAGAAAAGCGCAGCTTTTGCAGCAGCGGCCCGACCTGATCGTCAGGGACCTGCGCGGCAACCTTGATACGCGGATCAGGAAGCTGCATGACGGCCTCTACGACGCCATCATTGTCGCGGCCGCGGGCCTGAAGCGCCTCAAGGTCAAGGGGATTTTCGCCCGGCCCATCCCGCCGGGCATGTTGCTTCCTGCCTGCGGCCAGGGGGCGCTGGGTATAGAGATCCGCGCCGCCGACGCCCGCATGTCCGGCCTGGCAGCAAAGCTCGATCACGAACGCAGCCGGCAGTGCGTAAGCGCAGAGCGTGCGTTCCTGCGACATACCCGGGCAGGCTGCCGGATGCCGGTGGCGGCGTATGCGGCGGTCAAGGATAAGCGCCTGGTTATCGAGGGAATGGTCATCAGCCTCGACGGTTCCAATGCAATACGCCGCAGGGTCTCAGGAAACGCAGACCGCGCACAGGAGTTGGGCAAGAGACTCGCGCGGGAAGTATTACGCTGCGGAGGAAAAAAGATATTAGAGGAGATTAAACGTGACCAGGCATAAGGGTATCGTATATCTGGTTGGTGCAGGCCCCGGAGACACAGGTCTTATGACTGTCAAGGGCATGCGGCTGCTGAACGAGGCGGATGTGGTGGTGTATGACCGGCTGGTTAACCCCGGGATAATCGAACAGGCAGCGCCGGACGCGCAACGCATCTATGTCGGCAAGGCTTCAAGCCGCCATACCCTGCCGCAGGATAAGATAAACAAGCTTCTGGTGCGTCTGGCCCGGCAGGGCAAGACCGTGGTGAGATTAAAAGGCGGCGACCCTTTTGTGTTCGGCAGGGGCGGTGAGGAAATTGAGCTCCTGGTCAGACATAAGATATTGTTCGAGGTGGTGCCCGGGATTACCAGCGCAATCGCAGTACCCGCGTATGCGGGGATCCCGGTGACTCACCGGGGATTTACCTCGTCCCTGGGCATCTTTACCGGACAGGAAGACCCGGACAAAGAGGATACCTCGATCGCCTGGGATAAGATATCCACGGGGCTGGGGACGCTGGTGTTCCTGATGGGTGTTGAGAATCTGCCGAAGATCGTTGCGACATTGGTCAAACACGGCAGGAGCAGTCAAACTCCCTGCTGTGTCATCCAGTGGGGCACCCTGCCGCAGCAGAAAAGCGTCACAGCAACCCTGGCGACCATCGGGCCGGAGGTGCGCAAGGCCGGCATCACGCCGCCGGCAATACTCGTGGTAGGAGAGGTGGTAGGCTTGAAGAAAAAACTGGACTGGTTCGAGCGCAGGCCTTTGTTCGGCACCAGAATCCTGGTAACGCTTCCTGCAGAAGATTCAAGCCGCCTGTGCTCCATGCTTGAGCCGCTCGGCGCAGACTGCGTTTCACTGCCGTTTATCCGCATACGGCCGCTTGCCGATTACTCAAAACTCGACCGGGCCATACGTAATATCGACGATTTCCATTGGCTTGTCTTTACCAGCCGGAACGGCGTACGGTTTTTTAAAGAGCGGCTTGATTCCCTGAAGAAAGACGTGCGCGCGCTTGCCAATGTCAGGATCGCATCCATCGGCCCGAAGACAAAAGAGGCGATCGAGCGGCTGGGAATCCGCGTGGATGTACAGCCGAAGGATTTCCGGCAGGAAGGACTGCTCGCAGCGCTGGCCCAGGAGCGCATCAAGGGAAAGAACATCCTGGTCGTGCGCGCCGAGGATGCCCGTGACGTACTGCCAAAGGGTTTGGAAAAACTGGGGGCAGGCGTCTGCGTCGTGCCTGCCTACCGCACTGAACTGCGCAGCCGGAAGATCGGTGACCGGGCCTTTTTGTCCGGTTTTGACGCGGTGGCCTTTACCAGCTCATCGTGCGTGCAGGGTTTTATGCGCGTTTTTGGCCGCAGGGCCGTTCATGCAAAGAAAAACAGCTTTAAGGTCGCCTCCATCGGTCCGGTCACCTCTGCGGCCTGTAGGAAATCGGGTCTTGCGGTCGCGATAGAGGCAAAAGAGTTTACGCTTGAAGGGCTGGTGCAAGCGATCCATGCCTATTATAAACGACACGGAAAATGATCAGTATAACCAGACTTCTCTGCGATCTTCCGTCTTACGGCGACGAGCTGCGTTACCGCAAGGGTATGACCGCGGGCAATCGGCGTCCGATCGTGGTTTTTAACTGTACCCGTCGCTGCAACCTTGCCTGTATCCATTGTTATTCCAACTCCGCAAACCGGTCATACGACGGCGAGCTGACTACCGAAGAGGCCAAGTCCATGATTCTCGACCTTGCAGATTTCAAGGTGCCGGTCATCCTTTTTTCCGGAGGAGAGCCGTTCCTGCGTCCCGACCTTTTTGAGCTCATTGATTTTGCCCGGCACAGCAATATCAGGACCGTTATTTCCACCAACGGCACCATGATCACCAAAGACGTTGCCGGACGCATCAAAAAAAGCTCTATCGATTACGTGGGGGTGAGCCTTGACGGGATCGGCGCGCGCAACGACGGGTTCCGGGGTTCGAGCGGCGCCTTTGACCGGGCGCTTTCCGGCATCCGCAACCTTGTCGCGGTAGGGCAAAAGGCGGGCCTGCGTTTTACCATCACCCGGCATAACTATGCGGACCTGCGGGATATCTTCAAGCTCGTCGAAGACGAGGCCATCGACCGCGTCTGTTTTTATCACCTGGTTTATTCGGGCAGGGGCAGTTCCATGACCGATGACGACCTGCCGCGCGCCCAGATGCGCGAATGTATCGATGCCATCTGCGATTGGGCAAAGGCCATGTATGCGCGCGGCATGAAAAAGGAAGTGCTCACCGTGGACAATCATGCCGATGCGCTCTATGTATACCTCAAAACAAAGGCAAAAGACCCTGCCAGGGCCAAACAGATCCTGGAACTGCTTACCTATAATAAGGGGAACGCCTCAGGCATCGCCATCGCCAACGTGGACAACGTGGGCCGCGTGCATGCCGACCAGTTCTGGCAGAGCCACTCCTTCGGCAACGTCAGGGAGCGGAAGTTCGGGGATATCTGGATGGATATTTCCGATCCGGTGATGAAGATACTGAAAGACAGGATTTCGCATATCAAGGGCCGCTGCAGCAGGTGCGGGTTTCTCGAGCTTTGCAACGCTAATTTCAGGGCTCGCGCAGAGGCCGTGTTCGGCGACATGTGGCAGGAAGACCCGGCGTGTTATCTGAGCGAGGAGGAAATATGCAGTCATGCGTCTGGCGCCCCAAAAGGCTGAGACAGAACGCGAATTTCCGGCGTCTGGTGCGTGAAACGCGCCTGGGCGCGGATCATCTGGTGATGCCGTTTTTTGTCAGGGAGGGCAAAGGCATCAAAAACCAGATCGCCTCTTTGCCGGGCAATTACCAGCTTTCAGTGGACAACCTCGTCGCAGAGGCCAAGGCGGCAAAGGCGCTTGGAATCCCGGCGGTCCTGCTGTTCGGGATCCCCGAAAAGAAAGACGAGCGGGGGTCAGGCGCGTACGCCAAGAACGGGATCATCCAGAAGGCGACAGCCGCGCTCAAACAAAAGGTGCCGGGCCTCCTGGTCATCACGGACGTATGTTTATGCGAGTTCACGTCGACAGGCCACTGCGGCATACTCAAGGGCGGCGCGCGCGAGGTGAGGCTGGATAACGATGCGACGCTGGAACTTCTGGCTAAGACCGCGGTATCGCAGGCGCGTTCAGGCGCGGACATGGTCGCTCCCTCGGCAATGGCCGACGGGCAGGTCGCGGCCATCAGAAAAGCGCTTGACGAAGACGGCTTCACCGAGACCCCGATTATGGCCTACAGCGCAAAATATGCGTCGAGTTTTTACGGCCCGTTCCGCGATGCGGCAGAGTCCGCTCCGAAGCTCGGCAATCGGCTGACCTATCAGATGGACCCTTCGAATTTCCGCGAGGCCCTGCGTGAGATAGCCCTGGACGTGCAGGAAGGCGCGGACATCGTCATGGTAAAACCGGCGCTGGCGTATCTGGACATTATCGCCCGTGCAAAACAGAAGTTTCAGGTGCCGGTAGCAGCCTACAACGTGAGCGGAGAATTCGCCATGGTCAAGGCCGCCGCCAGACTGGGCTGGCTCGACGAAACGCGCACCATACTCGAGATCCTCACTGCCATCAGGCGTGCCGGCGCAGACATCATCATCACGTATCACGCCATTGACGTGGCGAAGAAGTTGCACTAATGAACGTGCAGGAAGGAATGCTCAAGGGTTCTTAGCTTCACGGCATCGCTTACAGCTATTTCTGATTTTGCGGGTGACGGAATGAGCGGGTGGGCTAACGCGGGATGAGCAGCACGTAGATTTTTCGAGCGGGCATGGTTCGCCCGCGAGGTTGCCGGGGAGGCGAGAGCGAGAAAAATCACCGAGCGAGCATTTCCACGCCGGGGAAATGCGAGCGGTGATGCGAAGCCCGCGCTAACCCACTGACCCGCTCAAAGCGCAGGATCCGCAAAATTGATCAGACTATGATAATTTCCTGGAATACGACAAAGGCGTGCAATCTCAAATGCGAGCACTGCTATCGGGATGCCGGCAGTAAGGACGCCGGCGAGCTGAGTACTGCCGAGGGCAAGGGCCTGCTTGCCGAGATCGCCAAGGCGGGCTTCAAGATCGTCATCTTAAGCGGGGGCGAACCGCTCTTACGCTCAGACATTTATGAGCTCATCAGTCATACGGCATCGCTGGGTATGCGTCCCGTACTCGGCTCCAACGGCACGCTTATTACTGCGGAAGTCGCCGGGAAGTTAAAAGCTGCGGGTCTTGCCCGGGCAGGTATCAGTCTCGATTCGTGCGACAGCCGCATCCACGACGATTTTCGCAGGCAGCAGGGGGCGTGGCAGGCGACCGTCAAGGCCATGCGTATCTGTAAAGAAGCGGGGCTTGACTTCCAGGTCCACACTACGGTGACACGCAGGAATTATCAAGAGGTCACCAAGATTACTGATTTTGCGGCAGGGCTTGGTGCTGCGGCACACCATATATTTTTTCTGGTCCCCACGGGCAGGGGCAAAGAGATCAGCGATGTTTTTATCGGCGTTGCCGAGATCGGGGAAGTCCTGGAAAAAGTCCTGAAGCATCAGAAAGAAACTGTGATAGAGCTCAAACCGGTCTGCGCCCCGCAGTTTGTCCCTCTGGCAAAAAAGATGGGAGTCCCCGTGCGATTTGCGCGCGGCTGTCTTGCGGGAACGACCTACTGTTGCATTTTACCCAACGGCGACGTGCACCCCTGTCCGTATCTGCCGCTCAAAGTCGGCAATGTGCGCGATACGCGTTTCAGCGACCTCTGGAAGAACAGCGATGTCTTTATCCGCCTGCGCAGCATGGAATATTCGGGAAGCTGCAGCCGCTGCGCCCATAAGGATTCCTGCGGGGGCTGCCGGGCGCGCGCCTGGCATTTTTGCGGCGATTACATGGCAGAAGATCAGGAATGCGTTTTAGTCGGTTCCCGCAAGCATGCTCACTAAAAAAGACAAGCTCCTGCTCCGGGAGTTGCAGGACAACTTTCCCCTTGTTGAACGGCCTTTCGCCAAAACGGCTGCGCGGTTTGGTCTGCGCGAAGACGAGGTCATCGGCAAGCTGCGCAATTGGAAGAAGCGAAAGGTTATCCGGTATTTTGGGGCGATCTTCGATACCGGGAAACTGGGCATTTGCTCGACGTTGGTGGCGATGAAGGTCGCCGGGCGGGACGTCAAGCGGGTCAGCCGCATTGTCAATGCATTCCCGGAGGTCAGCCATAATTATCTGCGCCGGGGGGAGTATTCCATGTGGTTCACGCTTTCCGCGCATTCGCGCAAGGAGCTGCGGCAGCTTTTTCTTGAGATAAAAAAGAGGACCGGCGTGCGCGAAGCGCTCGATCTTGCTGCCATACGGGTTTTCAAGATAGACGCGCGCTTTGGCATCGGTTGAAGAGATGAGAAAAAGCAAAAAAATTATTTTGGAGCTTAATAAGCCGCAGGGTATAATAAAGATGCCGTTCCGGGCCCTGGCACGCAAGACCGCCGTGAGCCAGGAGCGTCTGTTGCGGCTGGTCCGGCACTATAAGCGAACCGGCCTGGTGCGAAGGTTCGGGATCGTGCTTGCGCACCGGCGGGTAGGGCTCAGGGATAATGCCCTGATAGCCTGGAACGTGCCTGCGCGCAGGGTCGTTACGGTCGCGCGGCGTCTGTCGCAGGCGTCATGCGTCTCTCACTGCTATCTGCGTAAAAGCTGCGCTGTATGGCCCTATAATCTTTATACCATGGTCCATGCCGCATCCCGGGCTCACGGTCTGCGTCTGGTGCGCGCGTTATCGAAGACGTCCGGCATCACGGACTTTACGGTGCTGTCCACGGTCAGGGAATTGAAAAAGACCAAGATGAACCTGGAAAGGATTCTCGCGTAATGGAACGCAGGAAATCTCCCCGCATCAAGGGAGGGGCCAAGGTAGTCTACAAGTTCATGGGGATCGTCGGGGAGCGCCGCGATTTTGTCGTTGATATCGGCCAGGGCGGCATACGCATGGCCATCAGGGAGAAGGCAAAAAAAGGCGACCTTATGGAGCTCGGCGTCCTCCTGGATGAGGGCGGAGAACCTTTCTTTACCCTGGGCAAAGTCGTCTGGCAGGCAAAAGAACCGGCGTTTACCAGGAGCGGCAAAGGCTATTTCGAGACCGGGATCCAGTTCTGCGAGATGGACATTGAGCACAAGATGGTCATCATCAAATATATTTACGACCGGTACAAGAAGGAGCGGCCTCCAGTATGAGATTCACAGAGTCAAAACGGTTATACGCCGAGGCTGTCCGTTACCTCGCGGGGGGAGTGAACAGCCCGGTGCGCGCCTATCGCGCCGTCGGCGGGTCTCCCGTTTTTATCAAGCGCGGGCGCGGTTCCTCCATTACCGACGTCGATAACAACCGTTATCTTGATTACGTGATGAGCTGGGGGGCGCTCATGCTCGGCCATGCCCATCCGAAAATAAGTCTCGCTGTGGCGAGGGCAGTCAAAAACGGCGCCAGTTTCGGCGCCCCCACGAAGCAAGAGACGGAACTGGCAAAGATCATCACCTATGCAATCCCGTCCATCGAAAAGGTGCGGCTGGTCTCTTCAGGCACCGAGGCTGCGATGAGCGCGATACGCCTTGCCCGGGGGTTTAGCGGGAAGAAAAAAATAGTGAAGTTTGCAGGATGTTACCACGGCCATTGTGACAGTCTCCTGGTAAAGGCCGGTTCCGGGGCGATGACCTTTGCAAGCCCGGACAGCCTTGGTGTCACCGAAGGCACGAGCAAGGACACCATCGTCGTGCCGTATAACGACATCGACGCCGTTAGGGCAGTTTTACGGCGTTTCCACCGTCAGATCGCCTGCGTGATCGTGGAGCCGGTTGCGGCGAACATG
>JAQTMD010000009.1 GCA_028714595.1 Candidatus Omnitrophota bacterium | reverse complement strand
AACAACATCGAGCTGGTCTATCAGGAATATCATCATCCGAAGTACCGGCAGCAGTTCTCTCGAGGTGAGGATGATTTTGAGCCCTTCATGTCCATCGTGGACCTGGTTTTTAACGAAGGGCAAAAGGCGCGCACCATCCTGCAAAGCTAACGCCCGATTCATAAGGATGAATTGGCGTGCGTCTCTAGGCAAGGAGGTCGTATGAACGTTTTAGCCATCGGGCCGCATCCCGACGACATTGAAATCGGCTGCGGAGGCACGCTGATCAAGTATGCCCGTGCAGGTCATAACGTGTTCATGCTCGTCATGACCGACGGAAGTTATGGCGGAGATTCGGAGCTGCGGCGCAGCGAGCAGAAAGAGGCTGCGAAATTCATCGGCGCCAAGGAGCTGTTCTGGGGCAACTACCGGGATACGGAGCTGGCCTGCGGCCGGGAAGTCATCCAGAAGATAGACGAGGTCATCACCAGGGTCAACCCTGACGTCGTCCTGTTCAATTTCTGGGCGGATGTTCACCAGGACCACCGTGCGTGTGCCCAGGCAGCGGTCTCAGCCACCCGGTACATCAAAGAGGTCCTGTTTTTCGAAGTGCCGACCACCCAGCATTTTGAGCCGGATATCTTCGTGGACATCGGCGACGTGCTCAGCTTGAAACTCGAGCTTCTGGAAAAGCATGCCTCGCAGGCGCACAGGACCAAGGTGGAGAATTTGAGCATCATGGAAAGCGCGCAGTCCTGCGCCCTGTTCCGGGGTTTCCAGGGAAGGGTGAAGTTCGCCGAAGGTTTTAAGGCGGTCCGGCTCTTGCGCGAGATTAAATGAGAGAAGGCAGAGTATGATCAGCGTAACCGTTTTCCTGTTGTCTTTGCTTGTCGCGCTTGTCTCGATGCCGCTGGTAAGGAAGCTGGCAGTCAAGTTCGGGGTGCTGGACCTGCCCGGCGGCAGAAAGATCCACAAGGAAGCCACGCCGCTTATGGGAGGAGTGGCGGTTTACCTCGGCATCCTGATCTCGCTGGCGGCCGCCGCGCCTCACCGGCAGTTCTCGGAACTCGCGCCGATCCTCGTCGGTGCGACCCTTATCCTGTTCCTTGGCCTGGTGGAAGATACCAGGGGTTTGAGCGCCCAGGTGCGCTTCATCGTGCAGGTGCTCGTGGCGATCCTGATGATGGAAACGGGCGCGCGTATCAGTTTCCTGCCCAATACGCTCTGGGGCAACGCCATCGAAGTGACCCTGACCCTGCTCTGGATCGTCGGCCTGATCAACTCTTTTAATTACCTGGACGGCATGGACGGTCTGGCAGCGGGTTCAGCGGCAATCAACCTTTTTTTCTTCTCGGTCATCCTGTATACGACCTCCCAGTATCACCTGAGCCTCTTTGCCATAAGCCTCATGGGCGCCTGCCTGGGGTTTTTGCCCTACAATTTCCGCAAAGAAAACAAGATATTCCTGGGTGAATCAGGCAGCACCCTGCTGGGTTTTTCGCTGGCATGCCTGGGGTTGGAGGGAGAGTGGGCCCGGGATAACCTGGTGCGCGTCTTTATACCTATATTAATACTCGGCGTGCCCATCTTCGACATGATCTTTACCACCATCATGCGCGTAAAAGAGGGAAAGGTCAGGACGATCGTCGAATGGCTGCGCTACGGCGGCAAAGACCATTTTCACCATTATTTAGTGGATGTGGGTCTGAAGCCGGGCGGGGCAGTGGTTTTTATATATTTCATCACTATTTCTCTGGGGATAGGCGCGGTCATGGTGAGCAATGATACTTTTATCGAGGGGCTGCTCACGCTTTATCAGGCGGCGATAATTTTTGTGGTCATTGCCACGCTTATGGTGGTGGGAAAGCGCCGCAGGAGCGGCTGGGGAAAGTGAAAAAAACCTTGACTTTTCTAACCTTTTTTGGCATAATAAGTTAAAGTAATTCTCCCGGGTCTTGCCGGTTTAAACCGAAATCCGGGGGAAAAAGGAAAAAAGTAGCAGGATTTTCAACTCAAGGACGTTTCTTCAACGGCCTGCCTTGACACGGGAAGGTATGTGTGTTATACTTTTTTCTGACAAGTAGTTTTTTAGGGATCCGAAATGGCAAACTCAGGGTGACCTGGGGACGCAAAGTCGTGCATCCGCCACCATTTGGTGGAGGAACGGCAGGCTGCCGAAGTTCCTCAAGTTTAATCTCAGGTGAATGTTTGCCTGAGATTTTTTTTTGACTGAAGCGAAAGTGCCAGGCACTAAAGGGTTTTAAGCGGGCCAGTGCCAGGCAAAAGGCAGCCAAATGTCCCGATTACCCAGAATATATTTAAAGGAAGCAGCATACTTTATCACCTGTCGCGGAGAGCATAACGAGACCATCTTCAAGGACGGCGAGGACTATAAGATGTTTCTTGACCTCATGAAAAAATACCAGGAACAATACGGCATCAAGGTTTTTGCCTTTTGCCTGATGCCTGACCATCTGCACCTACTTGTCGAAATGGAAAAAACCGCAGATGGGCAGGAAGCCCCTTCCCGGGAGCCGCCTTCCCGCTCCCAGGCCATTTCGGATTTCATGCATGATTTGAACAACAACTACACGAAATACTTTAACGGCCGCTATAACCGCAAAGGCCATTTGTTCCGCGAGCGTTTCAAGTCCGCGCTGGTGGAAAAAGAGTCCTCGCTCCTGAAGATGACCGCCTACCTGCACCTGAACCCGCAGCGCAGCGGCCTCGTTGATGACGCCGGGGCCTATCCGTACTCCAGCTACCAGATGTATCTTTACGACCAGGACGCCAATCAGCAGGACCTCTCGTTCATGCGCCAGGCTGTTGCCGAGGCCCTGGGTTTATTGAATAACAAGAACTATGCAGAGTTTATCCAGGAACTCACCCCTGAAGACGGACACGTCATCCACAAGCGGCTGCAGCGCGGCGGCATCCTGGGATCGGAAGACTTCATCAAACGCGTCAAGGAAGCGGTCGACGCATACCAGGCATCGGGCGAGGTGCAGAAATATGAGATAGAAGACAGGAAAAACGCGCGATTGTACTATGCTGTCGGGGGCCTCGTACTCATCCTCCTGGCCGGCGCCGGCGGCGTGTTCTTTATTTCGATTAAACGGCCTTTGCCGGTCGCGGTACAACCGGTATCAGCGCCGGCAGAAAGCAAACTCGACAATTTCAGGGCCAACGAATGGCAGATAAAACTTACTCCATTCTCGGGCACGGGGGAAAGCGGGGATATCTTGAGTTTCGCGGAGGGAAGATTCGTTTCCGCGAAATTGAACGCCATGGGTTTTCCCAGCACCAATTACTCGGTCTACATCCAGGACAATAAGAAGGTGATCTGGGAAACGCTCCAGTCTTCGCCCGGGGGCACAGCCTCCTGGCGCGGAGAGGTGGAGAACGATACGATGTCCGGGGTCTTGAGCCTGCGGGAAACGGGAAAAGCGCCGCAGGATTTTTCATTCGTAAGCATCGGGCAGAGGAGGAAAATACAATGAGAAAGACATCCATCACGATAGTCTTAATGGCATTTTCTCTCGCGGGATTCGCAGGCGCGCTTTTTGCCCAGGATGCCAAGGAGCCCGCCGGCGCAAAGCAGGAGCCGGTCATCGACATGCAGGTCAGGGAAGCGAAGGGAGAGGTGGTCGTTATCAGCAGGCGCAGCATTTCCCTGATGACGTCGCGGGATGCCGCAACCGGGGAAGAGACCGAGATACTGCTCCCGTACGATAAGACGCTCGTCATCGAACACAAGAGGAGCCTGAGCGAGATCCAGTCAGGGGACAGGGTCTCGATAAAATACACGGAAGAAGTCATTGATTACGGAGATAAGAAAGAATCCAAGGTCCTCGCAAAGGTCGTAACCTTCTTAAACCCGGCAAACCAGGATTCGCCGTACAAAAAAGCACGGGAAGCGGCGCAGCAGGCAACAACGCAGCAGGAAACAGCGCAGCAGGAGACAGAGCAGCAGGAGTCCCTTCCTCTGAAAGGAGTAAAGTCCGATGAATAAGACAACTACTCTCCAGACGAAAACCTTGTCAAGGCGTTCCTGCCGATGGCGCAGGGTGCTGCCGGTCTTGCTCTTAGCCTTTATCGGCGTCTGTTTATTCCTGCCCGACGCCTTTGCCTACCAGGTCAAGCGCGTTATCCGGGGGGTTACCAACATGAGTACGTCCATCGAGAGCGCGACGGTAAATATATCCGCCAAGCTGGACGGCGAGGACATGGTGCCGGAAAGGTGCTGGATCATCGCTACCAAGCAGACAAACAGCGACGACCGGCGTATCTCCGACATATTGGCGACCGTGGATGACGGACAAAACATAACGCTGAACCGCCGCACCTCGGGCGTAACGCTGAACGTGGAGTGGATGGTCGTGGAGTTTTTTTCGGGAGTTACGGTTACCAGCGGCGTCACCATCGTGCCCGACAATTCTCCCGGAAAGACCATCACGATCCCTTCGGTGCAGTCGACAAGCAAGGCGTTCGTTTATCTGTCCACCCGCACGAACTTCAACGATTTAGCCGCGGACGAGGCCGCAATATTCGGCGTCCGCCTGCTCAGTCCCACGCAATTAAGGCTTGAGAGAGGCCAGCAAACCGCCGGCAACGGCACGGCAAACGCGGATGTCGGGTATCAGATAATCACCTTTGACGTGAATGATCAGGACGTTTCTATACAGCATGGCATGGTGACCATCAACAACTCCGGCAACGGAGGAGAACCCGGTGAAGTCTCTGACAACGGGGTAACGTTAGTCGCTTCCATCCCGACCACCGTAACCATGAACAAGGCATTCTTGAGCTTCACCACTGTGCCCAATGACGGTGTCGGAGGCTATGAACGGTATTATTCCGTTGACGGAAGGATAACCGCTACAAACCAGATTACCTTCATCCGCGGCGCTAATTCTTCGTCGGTTCAGGTCTGGTGGTCGGTCATACAGATAAAGAACGACGTATACGGCATTTTCACCAATCATGCCCGCGTTTCCAGTAGCTCGAGCAGTCCCGTTTCCATAGGAAGCGCACAGGGTTTCAGCACTCCGGTTGCAGAGAAAAGATCGTTTGCTTTACTGTCCGCGTCAGGCCCCAGCAGCACCAGTACGGGCCGTCTTGATGAAATCTCCTACACCGGTCAGTTGAACAACAACGGGGCCACGCCTCCGAAATCAGATACGTATACTGTTGACAGATCTTCTTCAAGAACGGATACGTCGAATATCGCTGCTGAGATCGCAGAGTTCCCGCCCCTGCGCCTGATCTCTCCCATAGGCGGCGAGACCTGGAAAGTCGGCGATCCGGTGACGATCACCTGGCATTATGCCGATGAACTGAAAGCCGACGGGGGAGGGACAGCGGGCGTGCACCGCATCAAGATAGAGCTGACCACGAACGGCACGGATTATTATACCATCGCGGATAACGTGGATGTGGATACCGGCACCCTCGACAACATCGGCTCCTATCCCTGGACGGTAAAATCAGAATTGACGGACCTGCCGAATACGATCGGCGAGGACATAAAGATCAGAATCAGCGACAGTGATTTAAGCGACGCCTATTGCGGCGGCGCAGGCCTTGGTTTCCCGCTGGAAAGAAGGGCGGATCAATCTTACAACGGTTTCATCATTAAGGGAGTGCTGACCGTTGCCGAACCTCCGGACACCTGGAAAATAGGCGAAACGCAGAACATCACCTGGACGTATAAAGGTAAATTAAGCCTTTTGGCCGGACCGGACAACACGGTGACCATCGCCATCAATCCCGGGGACGGCTGGATCAATATCATCACCGACCGTTCCGTGGGAACGGACGGCACAGGCGAAGCCGACGGAAGCGGTTCGTACCCCTGGACCATACCTTCGGGCCTGCCCGTTGCCTCTCCGACTAAAAACCTGATCGGGGAAGACAACAGGGTGCGGGTTACGCTGAATTATAATCCTGACCCGGTCGCTGAGACCCTGGTAGAGGACGAGAGCGGCGTGTTCACCCTTACGGGACAGATCTCCAGCGTTACCCGCGATCCAGATGAGACCTGGCTGCTCGGCCAGAGCGTGACCGTCAGATGGCAGAAGAAGGGGTTTTTCGGAAGCGGCGTCAGCGACGGGAACGTGAAAGTCTATTATTCTCCCACGGGCGTTGCGCCGTGGACGCTTTTGACCAATGTCAGCGGATTAAGCGCGTATCCCGTTCCCGCGGGTACGGACGCAGGAGGCGGTTCGGTAACCTGGGCCATCCCGTTTGCCACGCAAACCTCAAACCCCGTTTCCAGGATCAAGATCGAGCAGGATACAGACAGCGATGTATCCGCGGAGAGCGCGGATTTCTCGCTTAAGCCGTCCATGACCTTCAACGAACCCATGGTCACCGGCACGGTCTGGAGGATCGGGGAATCCCACGACATCAAGTGGACCCCCCACGGGAGCATCGGCACCATAGTGATAAAATACGCTTTTAACGAAGATTGGCCGAATGCCACGACCATCATCACCAGGGCCGCGGGCACTGCCGATGAAATGCAGACGCAACAATGGACGGTCGCCAATCCCATAGGCCTGAATGCCAGGATACGCATCGAGAAGCAGACCGATCCGAATATCTACGCGCAGAGCGCCATCATCCATTTGAAACCCATCCTTACGCTCACCTCGCCCACCGCCGGATCCACCATCGAAGTCACCGAGCCTGCCGTGCAGAACACGCAGACGGTGGCCTGGAGTTTTGTCGGCGGCATCACCGGTACGGCGGACATCGCCCTTTCCACCGATGAAACCGGCGACGTCTTCGGCACGGCGGTCACGACCAACACCGTCGATATCAACAACCTCACCGGCAACAAGGGGTCATATGACTGGGTAGTCGCGCCTTCCCATGTCGGCGCAAAGCGCGTGCGGGTCGCCTGGCACAGCGATCCCGACACTACCCTGGTAACGGGCAGCGTGGCCCATTCCGGCGTGTTCAAGACCATAGAATACCTGAAGTTCAAATCCCCGAACACCGAGAACCAGAGCTATGAGATCGGGGACGAGATATATATACAGTGGACCCCGTATCCCGCCGACGACAGCTGGGACGTGAATGTCCGTTACAGCACCCAGAGCGGCGCAGACGGCACCTTTACCGGAGTGATTACGGTCGATCCGGTCGCCGCCAACAACATCCCGAGCGGCGGAAGCGACATCGGCTATAAGTGGACTATCCCTTCGGCGACTGGCATCATCAAAGACACGGTCCGTCTGCAGGTCAGCGCCGACGGCAAAGAAGACGACGTCCACTCCGAAGGCCTTTATAATTTCAAGATCAAGGGAAAGCTTACGTTGACCGGAGAGTCGAACGGCGCCGAGCCCACGCCCTGGTGTATCGGGGATGAGGAATCGATCACCTGGACCGGCGAGGGAGACATCGGTCCGGTCAGTATCATGTTTGCCAAGGACGGAGAGAGTTTCAGCGCGATATACACGGGTTTCTCCTGCACCGGCCTGACCCCGACCAGCTACAGCTGGCCTTGGACAATACCGGGGACCGCGGTTACCGGCGACCTCAACACCGCGGCGAAATTTAAGATACAGGCCCAGAATAACTCAAGCGAATCTTTGCCTTCGGCAACCCCCGTTTCCATACGGGCCAAGATTTACGGAATCCAGCCTTCTTCAGGGGCCACGGTTTTTGTCAGCGACACGGATGCCGAGGAAGATTATTCCGTTATACCCATTTCCTGGCAGACGAACTATCCTGCCAATGTCCCTCAGATCAAGCTCAAGTTGTACAATCCCAAGACAGCCGGATGGGAAGATATCAATAACGGCGATCCGCTGAATAACGCGCAATCTCCCGGCTCGTTCAATCTCTGGGAGGTGCCTAATGCCATCGGCGACACCGCATTGATCAAAGTCTACAGCGCCTCTGCCAACGGCGACGTCGTATTCGGGGATTCCGCCTCTGCATTCAAGATCAAGGGCAAGTTCAGGATCGACGCGCCTACGGCTGCAGATGTGGGCGCCAGCGCCCTCAAGGTACATGACGCGGCGCTGCCGTATTATAAGACGGTCATCTGGAAGAACTGCGGCGACATCGGAACGGCAAAGTTGTATTTTTCGGCCAACGGCGGAGCCTACCAGTGGGTGGCCGACTTAAGCGGCGCAAACGGCGTAAAGACCTACAACTGGTATCCTCCGGCTAGTTGGAACGGGGCGAACACCATCGGCACTACCAACAAGCTGAAGATCACCGCCGCCGGGGATGAAAGTGTTGTCTATAAGGAATCCGCGAATTTTGAAATCAAAGGCCAGTTGCATGTCACTCAGCCCAACGGCCAGATTTATGCCATCGGACCGGCGAATTACATACCTATCGAATGGGACTACGCAGGCGACCTGGGCAACATCGATATCTGGTTCAGCCCCAACGGGTCGACATGGGAGAAAAAGGACACCATTGACGCAGGCTATACCCAGCCGTATAACCTGCTGGTGCCTGATGCCCCGACAACCACGGCATATATCAGATTGGAACAGGTCTCCGATGCCACCGTTACCTCCACGACAATACCGTTCCGGATCAGGGGAGACATTACCAATGTCCAGGTGTATAACACTCCCTGGAAGGTCAATGAGGCGAATCACCGGATAACCTGGGACCGCACCGGCGCAATACAGAACGTCAACATAAAACTGGACACCGCAAGCGGCGGCGGCGGCTATCCCATAACCGTATCTGCTTCTGCGCCCAACGGCGGAGAATTCCTCTGGACCATACCTTCGGGAAGTTATGAGGCAGTCACCTCGGATACCTGCCGCATCAGGATCAGGGACGCGCTGGATGCCACGGTCGAAGCCGTCCTGGACAGCGATTTTGCCATTAAACCGGTCATCTGGATCACGCACCCGCAGAGCCAGGCCGACAGCTGGCTGGTCGGCTCAAGCCGGAACATCACCTGGGATTATGCAGGAAAGATCGACTATGTCAAGATCCAGTTCTCCGACGATAACGGAGCTCACTGGTATGAGACGGCCCCGTACCTCATCGACGACGACGCTACTGCTTCGGATAAATCGCTCGGCTGGACCATCCCCGATAAGATGTCCAATCAATGCCTGATGCGCATCACCGATACCAACGATGCGACGGTGACCGACGATTCCAACAGCGCCTTCAGCATCAAGCCGGTGATCGTGGTCAACCAGCCTACCGGCGGAGCCATCAAGACAAACACTTCGTACACCATCCAGTGGACGACGACCGGGACCCTGAAACCCCTGGGGACCGTCAAGATCGATTACACCCTCGACGGCGACAACTGGAACACCATTTCAGGAGCAGCGGCTCTCGAATCTCCCATAGGCATTGCAACGTTTAACTGGCCGATTTCCGTTGATTTGACCAGCGCCGCGGCAAAGGTAAGGGTCGTAGCCAATGACGACGGGGCCATCGTAGACGAATCCGCCGAGTTCAGGCTGGAGAAACTCGAGCTGCTCGCTCCCAACGGCGGCGAGCACTGGGCGGCAGGGATAGAACATACCATCACCTGGACATCGGCCCAGGTCGGGACCGTGCGCGCATCGTACCAGGTCGGCACCGGGAGCTGGACGGTCATCGGCACAGAAGCGGGCGCTACCGCTTCCCTGTCCTGGACAATCGACGCCGACCAGACCGTGTCCCAGGATTGCCGCGTGAAACTCGAAGACCTTAACTATTCTTCGGTGAGCGTTGTTTCCGCTACGCCGTTCGACATCATGGCGTATTTGAATGTCACCGACCCGATCGGCGGCCAGCCGGTCGTTGCCAATACCCCGTACACCATCAAGTGGGACAAATACGGTGCCAACGTGCCTATCGTCATACTGGAATACTCCAAGACCCCGGGTAACTGGATCTCGATCAAGGCCGACGCGCCGAACAGCGGCAGCTACAACTGGAACCCGGTGCCCAATGACGGATTATCGGACACGGCGCAGATCCGCATCACCGACCCCAACAACTCTCTGGCCACCGACACCGGCAGCAACTTCTGGATCAAGGGCGAGATCTTTGTGGACGCGCCTTCGGGCACGGAGTCCTGGAACGTGGGCACGTCGCATGACGTCGCCTGGCACACCAACGGCGCGATCCCGCAGGTGAATTTGTATTATTCGCCTGATAACGGCAGCACCGGGTCGTGGATCTCAATCGGGACAGATACGGCGTCTCCGTTCTCATGGGGTATTCTGCCTGGTGCGCCGTTAACGACCATCGGCAAGATAAAGGTAGAGGACGCGGCATTTCCGACGGTCAGCGGCATATCCTTGAACAATTTCGAGATCAAGGGCAATATTTTCGGAGTTACGCCTTCGGGCGGGGTGCTGAATTACACTGGTGCCGGCTCATTGATCACGGTGGGTTGGGACTACCAGGGCACGATCGCCAACGTAGAAGTATTTTATTCCAATCCAGACGGACAATTCCCTCCGTACCCGCAGAACAAGCTGGGTGAGGCGGTAGCGTCTACAAGGACGAAGCAGTTTGCGATGCCGACGACGATGAGCCCGACGATGCGGGTGAGGGTGCAGGACAAGACCAACCAGAACGTGAAGGCTGAATCGGCGAGCACATTCGCGATCAAGGGCGGGATGACGATCACCAGGCCGCTGGGCACGGACAAGTGGCTTGCGGGTTCGACGCAGAACGTGCAGTGGACGCCGACGGGCAGTTATCTCGGGACGGTGAAGATCGAATACTCGACCACGGGCAACACCCCGGGCAGCTGGACGACGATAGCGACGCCGGGTGCGGGTTTGGACAACGTTCCGCAGTCGGCGGAATGGAATCCGCTGCCGCAGGTGTTGAGCGCGGATTGTTACGTGCGTCTTTCGACGCAGGCAGACCCGCTGATCGACGTTGTGGTTGATTCGGCGAAGTTCAAGATCATCGGCGAGGTCTCGAATTTTGTGTCTCCGTCGGGGAGCCCGGTATGGAACGTGGGGGATACGAACCGGAACATCATCTGGAACGCGGTAGGCCCGGTGACGCCGGTAGCGATATACTACAACAACAACGTCGGCGGCGGCTGGGTAAAGATCATAGATAATCTGGTTGCGGCTGCAGGGCCGAACACGTATCCGTGGCCGTCAGTGCCTGACGAGAAGACAGAGGCATGCCAGATCAGGGTTTACCATATGGATACGGTGAACTTCCCGGAGGTCACCAATACTTCGGGCAACTTCTCGATACGTCCGCAGATCACGGTGAGCGCGCCCGCAACAGGGGCGAACGTTGCGGCGAACTCAAGCGGCGTTCCCATCCGCTGGAGCATTACGGGCAGCCAGGTCAGCTCGGTCAACGTGCAGTATTCCAGCGACGGGACCAACTGGTTCGACGTGAACGACACCAATCCGGTGCAGGCGTCGCTGGGGACCAGCTATACCTGGAACGGCGTTCCGTCGGTGCGCACCTCGACGATGCGCATCCGGGTGGTGGACGTCGACAATTCGAGCATCGTGGGCCAGTCAGGGCTGTTCAATGTCGTGGGCAGCCTGCAGTTAAGCGTTCCCAACGGCGGCCAGCACTGGTATGTCGGTACAAACCAGACGATCTCCTGGCAGTCATGGGCGGTAAATACGGTTGACGCGTACTATTCTTTGACGGGCGGGGTGCCCGAAGGTTCGTGGACCTATATTGCCAGCGCCGCAGGCTCTGCCGGCAGTATACCGTGGAATCTGCCGACCGACTTCCCGGTGTCCAATAACGTCATGGTAAAGGTCGTTGACCAGGGCAACAGCAGTGTCAGCGATACCTCGGAACTGCCGTTCGAGATCATCGCGGTCTTTGATGTCCAGCATCCCGAAGCCGGGGATGTCTTGTACGCCGAAACGCCCTACCTGATCCAGTGGGACAATACCAGGAGCACGGGCGTCACCAAGGTGTACCTTGAATATTCGACCCAGGGCGGAGCAGACGGGACCTGGAATTTCGTGGAGACCTCCGGCGATAATACCGTCGATAACGACGGTTTTTATTCCTGGAACCCCGTACCCGCGAACGCCCTTTCCATGAACTGCAAACTTAAGGTGCGCGACGTAAATAACCCGCTTGCCGTGGCAGTCAGCGAAGGGACCGCGTTCAGGATCAAGAGTACCCTGACCCTGACCAGTCCCACCACGGGCAGCGAATCATGGGGAGCGGGCACACCGCATGATATTACCTGGACCAAGCTCGGCGATATCAACACGATCCAGGTGGAATATTCTCCGAACGAAGGGCTGGCGGGAAGCTGGCAGACCATCGCCACCGGCGTGCCGGCAGTCGGCGTTCCTGCGGATTCCCTGAAATGGACCTGGAACATCCCCGCCGGAGTCACCCTGACCACCAAAGGCAGGATCAGGATAACGGTCGAGGGAGTGGAGTCGGACGTCACGTCCAGTTCCGTGAATAACTTTGAGATAAAAGGCACCCTTACCCTGAATACCCCGAATGGCTTGGGGATATCTTTGCCGGTAAACGACTCGTATCTTATTACCTGGGATCAATTCGGCGCGATCTCCATGGTACAGATATTCCTTTCCACGGACGGCGCTTCATACCCGGTGAATCCTTTCGTCGAAGTGGACGTGAGCGGTCCCGTGAGAAGTTATTCCTGGCAGCCGGATATCAATTCCATCAGCAAGACCTGTAAGATCAAGATCCGGGACAAGAGCAATATCTCGGTCGGCGACGAATCGGAAAATCTCTTTGAGATCAAGGGTAAAGTCGTTTTGAATTCGCCCTCTTCGACGGGCATCAAGTGGTTTTACAACGAGCCCGCGGAGATACGCTGGACGCCGACCGGCAACTATGCCCAGGTAAAGCTGGAATATTCACTCGATAACTTCGGTACCGCCGGTATCCCTATTGCCACGGTCGATGCAGGCGTATCCGGCGTTCAACAGACGTATCCCTGGTCGCAGGTCACCATTCCCATCTCCGAAACCGCCAGGATCAGGGTCTCCGACCCCAACAGCCCGTCCGTGCAGGCCACGTCGGCCAATGATTTCTCGGTGCGCGGCCGCCTGAGATTGATCATCCCCAACGGCACCGAGGTCTGGACCGTCGGGACCAAGCATTTCATCACCTGGACTACCTTGAACGGCGCCAGCATTCCCAAGGTCGACCTTTCCTATTCGGTCAATGCCGGTGCGTTCACTCCCATCGTCACCAATATCGACAACACCGGTTCATACGAGTGGAACATCCTGACCGACATGGCCATTTCCGACAACGTGGTGGTAAAGGTCGCGGATACCCGTTATCCCCTCGACACCGACGTCTCCGACGTCTCGGACGCGCCGTTCAAGACCGTTGCCGGCATCACCCTGACCGCCCCGGTCGGGAACGAAGAGTGGGGGGTCGGCACAAAGCATAACATTACCTGGACCCCGCAGGGAGATATACCGAGCGTGGACATCACCTACTCCGACGGCGTAACGCCGAATATCCCTGTCATTACCGGCTGGGACGGCAATTCCGGCGCGTACGAGTGGACCATCCCGAACAACCCGAACATCACCTCCAAGGTCAAGGTCATGGATGTCAGGAAGCCGGATACCGTCTTTGCGGTGTCTCCGGAGAATTTCTCCATCGTCGGTTCACTGACGGTGCTGCTGCCTGCGCCCGGCGCCCAGTGGATCGTCGGAAACCAGAAGGAGATCACCTGGACCACCAACGGCACCCTGATCCCGAGGGTCAAGATACTGCTTTCTCTGGACGGCGGCACCGAATGGGTGCAGATCACCGACAACGGCACCGGCGGCTCGCACTTCTGGGACATCCCCCAGGATTATTGTACCCCGACCGCAAGGATAAAGATCATCGATTATAACAACTCCCGCGTTTCTAACGAGATGACCGGCAATTTCAAGCTCCAGGCGCAGTTCAGCGTAACCAGCCCCACCGCGGGTCAGATGTACGGGGTCGGCGATAACTGCCCGATCGCCTGGAGCACTCTCAAGGGCGTAGTGAATTACGTCAAGCTGCAGTACAAGAGCGGCTCTGCCAACTGGGTGGTCATCCGCGAGACGCTGGGGAACTCCGGTAATTTCGGCTGGCCCGCCGACGACGCGATCTCCACCAACGTGATCATCAGGGTCTCCGACGTGGACGACGATACCGCGTACGCGGACAGCGGCGCGTTCGTTATCCACGGCAAGGTCGCGCTGGAAGACATTACCACCGGAACGGTCTGGATCGCCGAGACGCCGGTGACGATCAACTGGAATATCACCGGCACCATCGCCCAGGTCGACCTTGCTTATTCGGCAACCGGAGGCGAGCCGTATTCCACGACCATTGCCAGCGGCGTCACTGCCACCAACGGCACGGCATCCTGGACTGCGCCGCAGCATGTCACCGCGACCGCCCGGGTCAAGATCAGCGAGACCGGGGGCCTGTCCATCGTCAAAGACGAATCCCCGGTGTTCACCGTGCGCGGCTCGGTCACGGTCGTGCAACCTAACGGACCGACTGCGCAATGGATGGCGGGAAGCCCGCATAACATCACCTGGACCCGCACCGGCGATTTTACCAACGTCAAGATAACCCTTTCCTCGACCGGCGGAGAGCCGTACGGCACCGTGATCATCAACAGTTGGTCTGCGGCAGGCGGCACGTACCCGTGGGGCATCCCGTCCGATTTCACGCTGGGCACCACCTATAAGGTCAAGATCGCCGATGCCAATGACGAAACCAACGTCTTCGACGTCTCGGACGCGAATTTCTCCATCATCGGTTCCCTGACCATGGTCAACCCGAATGTCGGCGGCACCTGGTACGTGGACGAGACCCAGAACATCGAATGGCAGCGTAACGGCGGCATTGCCTACATCGGCATCGATATTTCGACCAACGGCTTTGCCGATGATCTGGAGACAGCTACCGTCATCGCCCAGACCGACGCTACCGGAACCCCGTCGGGCACTTACCGCTATCCCTGGACGGTGGGCAATTATATAGGTACCAACTGCAAGATCAGGGTCAAGGATTACTCCAATCCCGACAACGTGTTCGCGATCTCGGCGCAACCGTTCACCATCAAGGGCGATTTGCGTCTTAACTATCCCAACGGCGGGGGAGGCCAGACCTTGATCGCCGAAGAACCGCTGGTGGTCACCTGGACCCCGCACGGAACCATTCCGACGGTAAAGCTCGAATATACCACGACCGGCGCAGAGCCCTACACCGGGACGCTGGTGGCTTTGACCGACGGCATGACCGGTTCGTGCGCCACGACCGTGCCCTCGGTCATCGGCACGCTCATCAAGATAAAGGTATCCGATACCCAGGCCAACCGCAGCCGTTCCGACGACTCGGACAATTCCTTCGAAGTGAAAGGCAAGCTTACCCTGACCAGCCCCGTTACCCGCGTGTCGTGGGTAGTCGGCGAAAGTTACCCCATCACCTGGACCCGCAACGGCCCCATTGCCAACGTGCGCATCGATTATACGACCAACGGCTGGATCGACACCAATAACATCGTTACCGCGACCGCTGCGTCAACGGGCAGCTATTCCTGGAACCCCATACCGCCGGTCATTTCCTCGACCGTCAGGGTAAAGGTCTCCGATGCCCTGGATTCCGCGGTCTCAAGCACGTCGCCCGTCGACTTTAAGCTGGTCGGCAAGATCATCGTCGACGAGCCGACAGCCGCCTCCCGGTGGGAGGTGGGAGTCCCGGCGACGCTTCGCTGGACAAAGACCGGCCCCATCGACAAGGTCAAGATCCAGCTCTCCAAGAACAGCGGACCTTTTACCACGATCATGACCGATGTGGGCGGCTCGACTACCAGCTGGACGCCTCTTGCGAATTCCATAACGCCGGATGCGAGGATCAGGGTCGTCGACAGCACCGACGACGAGGTCTACGCGGACAGCCCGTCGTTCCATATCAAAGCGGTCTTTAACATCACGTCGCCCGGCGCTGCCGGCGGCGAGGTCTGGCCGGTTGATTCGGACCAGTTGATCGCCTGGGGTACGGTCGGCGGCGTTAATTTCGTCAAGATCGAGTACACCACAGAGACCCCGCCGACTGCGAACTGGACGGTCATTCACGGTTCATACTCCAACAGCGGCTCGTGCCCTTGGAACGTGGATGACGCCATTTCCAATACCTGCTATATCAGGATAAGCGACGTCAACGACGCAGAGGCCAACGCCGTTTCCGCTTATTTCAGGATCAGGGGAGCCATCATCCTGCAGCAGCCCGATGCCGCAGGGATCTCCTGGACGGTCGGTTCCAATCAGCAGATCATCTGGACCACCAGCGGCACGATGGATGAAGTCACCATCCAGTACCAGTACGCCGCGGGGCCGACCTGGCTTACGATAGCCACCGATGTGCCGGCGACATCCAGTCCCTATACCTGGAACAATATCCCCGACCATCTTTCCAAGCAGTGCAAGGTGAAGATCTTTTCGGAGGACGACATAAACACCACCGATGAATCAACCAATACCTTTACGATCCGCGGCGAGCTGGCGGTTTCCAACCCGACGGCAGCGACCATCTGGCGGGTAGGCGATCCGGGCACCATCGACTGGATACGGGTTGCCGGGAACATCCAGTTCGTGAACATCGATTATTCCATAAACGGCGGTCCGTTCACGAATACCATTGCCTCAGACGTGCAGGCGTCGCTGGGCACCTATACCTGCAGCGTGCCTCCGTCGATCAGCAATAACATCGTGGTGAGGGTCTATGACCGCGATAATACCGACGTCGCCGCGCTTACGCCGGCTTTCAGCATCAAGGCGAAACTCTGGCTCGTCCGGCCTATCGGCAACGAACGTTTTGTGGCCCTGACGAATGAATCGATCCAGTGGGACTATACGGGAACCATCGCCACGGTAAAGCTTGAATATACCATAAACGACGGCGGCAACTGGACGACCATCAATGCGGGCTGGAACGCCTCCCTGAAAGCTTATACCTGGGCGGTGGCCAACGTCCTTTCCTCGAATTTCAAGGTCCGTGTTTCCAACAACGCCGATCCCAACTATGTCTGGGACATCTCGCCCGATCCGTTCAAGGTTGTCGGCACGTTGTCCATGATCTCGCCCGGAGGGGGAGAGGTCTGGTCGGTCGGCTCGAACCAGTCGGTCACCTGGTCGACCGGCGGGACCAACGTCGACAAGATCAACATCCAGTATTCGACCGACCGGGGCGTGACATTCGACAAGACCATTGCTTCGGAGGTCACCGCCTCTCTGGGAGTCAGGAACTTTACGGTGGATGACACGCTCTCCCAGCAGGTCGTGGTCAAGGTCGTGGATACCACGGAAGATACGGTTTTCTCGACCAGCAGCACGACTTCTTTCATCACCATCCGCGGCGACCTGCTTGTCACGCGGCCTGCGCTCAACGACGTGTTCCTCATCGACGGCGATGAAGAGATCCGCTGGACGCGCTTCGGCAGCATTACCTCGGCCGACCTTTCGTACTCCGTTGCCGGAGGCCCGTGGGTCCCGATTGCGACCGGTGTGACCCATGTCTTGGGCGCAGACCAGAGTTTCCTGTGGTCGCCGGTTCCCAACCAGCCTACGCTGCAGGCAAAGATAAAAGTCGCGGATAATTCGCTGCCGCTGGTCGTATTCAACGAGTCGCCGTTCTTCATCATCCGCGGCGGCTTCAGAATAACTAGCCCCAACAGCGGCGCGTAACGCTGGCCGGTAGGGTCGGAACAGACCATCGAGTGGCAGACCTTCGGGAGCTACGCCGACGTCAAGATAGCCTATTTTTCGGGCGCAACCGGTGAGTGGAAGACGGTCATTGCCTCGACGCCGAATGGCGGGGAATATAAGTGGCCGTCGGTCGCCGACGCCATTTCCAATAACTGCCTTATCAGGGTCACGGACGTCATCGATTCCGCGGCCACGGATACCTGCGACAATCCGTTCAAGATCATCGGCGTCCTGTCGGTTACCAGCCCTATCGGCGGCGAAAAATGGGCGGTCGGGACCACGCAGACCGTGACCTGGGCGAAAGTCGGCACCATCAACAACGTTGATGTGGAGTATTCGACCAATGCCTTTGACGACGAATTGCAGGTATTTCCCATCGTCGGCAATGCCTCGGGCAACAGCACGTCCTGGAGCATACCCGACAAGATCGGCGACAGGGTAAAGGTCAGGGTCAAGGTAACCGGAGATGCGAGCGTGTTCGCGGTTTCCCCGTCTACCTTTAAGATCATCGGAAGCCTGACGCTCATCTCCCCCAACGGCGCGCAAAACTGGATCTCCGGGTCTTCGCACGATATCCAGTGGCAGACGCGGGGAAATATCACGGAAGTGAAATTGGAGTTCTGCGGAAATTTCGGCTCCGGGGACACTTGGCAGGAGATCATCACCGACCTGGCCAACCCCCTGCGTTATCCGGCCACCGGCAGCTATACCTGGAGTTTCCCGTCCATCATTTCCAATAAATGCAGGGTGCGCGTTTCCGATG
The DNA here is from genome assembly GCA_028714595.1 of Candidatus Omnitrophota bacterium. Classification (GTDB taxonomy): domain Bacteria; phylum Omnitrophota; class Gorgyraeia; order Gygaellales; family Profunditerraquicolaceae; genus JAQTMD01. Next base: position 279 of record JAQTMD010000009.1, on the reverse strand, counting down.
CGGCTGATCCCGACGCCATCTCCACCTCCGCCGCCAATTTCACCCTCAGGGGAGACCTGCATATCACCGTTCCCAATGACGGCACCGAAAAATGGGCGGTGGGCACCAGTAAACTGATAGAGTGGGGCACCACGGGCCCGGTCCAGTACGTGGGGCTCGAATATTCGGTGAACGCCGGAAGCCAGTACATCCCGATCATCGCCTCGACGCCCAACTCCGGGAAATTTACCTGGGCGATCCCCAATGACACGCCGCTCACGTCGCAGGCGCTCATCAAGG
>JAQTMD010000008.1 GCA_028714595.1 Candidatus Omnitrophota bacterium | reverse complement strand
GTGCTTGACAAAGACCACGGCAGGATCGGCGAACTCTTTTGTGATATTGACCGCGGCATTGAGGTCAAGGATATTATTGAACGAGAGCTCCTTACCCCAGAGCTGCTTCAATGACGCCAGACCCGCTGCCTGGCCTGCCTCGGCATAGAAGGCGGCTTTCTGGTGGGGATTCTCGCCGTAGCGCAGCTCCTGCAGTTTTTTGAGTCCGAGGTTTAAGGTTGCGGGGAATGTTCCTGCAGCGGCATCGGCCGAGCCTTTGCTTAAATACGCATGGATGGCAGCGTCGTAGCGCGAGGTGGTCTTAAACACTTCCTCGGCCAAGCCTTGCGCGGTTTTTTCACTGACAGACCCTTTATTCTTTTCCATCTCTGCGATGACCGCTGCGTACTGCCCCGGATTGCACAGAACCGCCACCGACTGATTGTTCTTGGCCGCGGAACGCAGCATGGAGGGCCCGCCGATATCGATGTTCTCGATCGCCTCTTCTCTGGTGACATCCGGCTTTGCGACGGTCTTCTCGAACGGATAAAGATTGACCACGACCATATCAATGAGGCCGATACCGTGTTTTTGGAGTGTTTCCATGTGTTCGGGATTTTTACGCAGGGCGAGCAGGCCGCCGTGGATCCCGGGATGCAGGGTCTTGACCCGTCCGTCGAGCATCTCCGGGAATCCGGTATAATCGGAGACTTCAATCACCGGGATATTGTTCTGTGCCAGCGTTTTTGCCGTGCCGCCGGTTGAAAGGATCTCTACCCCGAATTTTGCCAGGGCCTTGCCCAGTTCCACAATGCCTGTCTTGTCCGATACGCTTATCAGCGCCCTCTTGATCTTGATCATCGCTTGAATTTCCTCCCGGTATATTGCTTTATTTGTTGGTCCTGATAACCAGATAATCCCCGTCCTGCACGACATACTCTTTCATTTCAAGACGCACATGGTTATTGGAACGGGCCTTGGACAATCCTCCGTCAGCGACCAGCTCCTTGAAATTCACCACCTCGGCGCGGATGAACCCCTGCTGAATGGCGGTATGGATGACTCCGGCAGCGTCGTAGGCCGTGGTGCCTTTTTTAATCGACCAGGCATGCGCATCCTTATCGCCGGCAGTGAAGAAACTGATGTAACCTGCGTGCGCGTACGCGGCAAGCAGGAGTTTATTCTTGTCTTCGAGGTCCTGCGGCTTTGCCACGAAAACAGGCCTGAGGCTCAGCATCGAGTAACCCGCGGCAAGCGTTTTTTCCTGCTCGTTCAATGCAACGTCGCAGAGCAGGCTTTCTTTATCGAGTTGGTCCTTGAACCTGGTCAACAGTCCCTTCTCAGCCTCATCGGCGGCGCGGGCCAGGCGCGTCTCCACGAATTCCATGTCGGCGACGACGAGATCCAGCTTTGCGCTTTCCGTAACGATGAGGCCGTCGGCCTCGAGGAGCTTTGCCTCCTCGGCGATGATCTCGATCTGGATAAAAACCTCTTTCGGTGAATTGAACATGGCCTTCAAGGTCTTCACCCGTTCATCGGCCATGCTTGTCTTTCCCTGCGTAAAAATATCCGTTCCTTTAACGCCTATCTTCATACGTGCCCCGCTTTCAGATTGTGCCCGGCGCTTATACGGATGGCGCCGGCATCCCGCGTTCTGCGGGATGACCCTTCTCTATTCTTCTTCCGGCTTGTGATGCTCGGCAAACGCCGTGATGATCGGCTGCGAGATCTTTGCCGGTACCGATTCGTAGTGCGAAAAATGCATGGTGTAGCTGCCCTTGCCCTGGGTAAGGCTGCGCAGGTCGCTGGCATACGTGAACATCTCTGCCAGGGGCACGTTTGCCTTGACCGCCTGCATCTTTCCCTTGGCTTCCATGCCCAGGGTCCTGCCCCTGCGCGCGTTCAAATCTCCGGAGACGCCGCCGAGGCAGTCTTCGGGGATGTAGACTTCGACTTCCATGATCGGCTCCAAAAGCACCGGCCCTGCCGCCTGTACTGCCTTACGCAGCGCCATGCCTCCGGCGATCTGAAAGGCCATATCCGACGAGTCGACGTCGTGGTAGGAACCGTCGAACAGGATCACCTGGACATCCACGACCGGATAACCGGCAATGACTCCCTGCGTCATGGCCTTGACCACGCCCTTTTCCACCGAGGGGATAAAATTCCTGGGGATGGCGCCGCCGACGATCTTATCGACAAACTCAAAACCCTGACCATGCTGCAGCGGATGGATCTCCAGCCAGCAGTCGCCGTACTGTCCGCGGCCGCCTGACTGCCGCTTGAACTTACCCTGAACCTTGGCGGTCCGGGTGATCGTCTCCTTGAACGGGACCTTGGGTTTACCGAGATCGACTTCGACGTTAAACCGTTTTTTGAGCCTGCCCACCATGACGTGCAGATGCAGGTCGCCGAGGCCGGAGATGACCATCTCTTTTGTCTCCGGGTCCACCTTGACCCTGAAGGTATGGTCTTCCGCAACCAGCTTTGCCAGCGCCTGGGAGATCTTCTCCTCGTCCTGCCGCGTGCGCGGCTTGACCGACGCCGACATCATGCTCTCGGGGAACACGATGGGCTCGAAAGTCACCGGGTGCGCCTGGTCGGCGATGGTATCATTGGTCTGGGTCTGTTTTAGTTTGGGGATGGCAATGATATCGCCGCAGGTCGCGGCATCGATCGTACGCTGATCTTTGCCCTGCAAAAGGTAGATCTGGGTGAAACGCTCGGTTGTTTTCTGGGTGACATTATAGAACGTGGTATTGGCAACGAGCTTTCCTGAGAAAACCCTCACCAAGCTCAGCTGCCCCACGTAGGGATCAAAGATGCTCTTGAACACGAACCCCGAGAAGGGGGCCTGCTCCTCGGGCTTGACCTCTCCCTCCTGCACCCGCATATTCGGCCGTTCATCGGGCGGCGGGAGGAAGTCTTTAATGGCCTTGAGGAGCTCATCGATCCCGCTGTCAGCGGCTGCCGAACCAAAGAGGATGGGAAAGACCTTGGCTGCGGCGACTGCCTTGTGCAGCCCGCTTGAGATCTCTTCAAGCGTCAATTTCCCCGCAGAAAGATACTTTTCCAGGAGCGCGTCGTCGCTTTCGGCGACCTGCTCCATGAGTTTTTCCAGGGCGCTTGAGTCAAGCACCACGGCGCTCCTGGAAAGCGAACTCTGGATGTCTGCGATAATCTTTTCTTTATCAACGTCCGCCTTATCCATCTTGTTCACGAATATAAGACGGGGTATGCCTGCATCTTCCAAAGAATCCCAGTGCTTTTCGGTACCCACTTCCACGCCGGCATGGGCGTCGACGACCACGATTGCGCTGTCCGCGGCACGCAGCGCCCCCAGGACTTCGGCATGGAAATCGGCAAAGCCGGGAGCGTCAATGATCTGAATCCTGGTATCGGCGTAATCGCAGAATAGAAAACCGGCGTTTATGGAAGATTTACGCTCGATCTCGTCCCAGTTGTAGTCGCTTACGGTATTGCCTTCCTGCGTGGTCCCCTTCCGGGAAGTCGCCTTGCAGCGAAAGAGCATGCTTTCGGCAAGTGACGTCTTGCCGCATTGCGCGTGGCCCAAGAATACGATGCTTCTTTTGTTCTTGACATCCATAGGGCAACTCCTTGCGTAGAGACGCACACCAACCTATCCTTTAAGGTTGGGTGTTTTTGAGGGCGTTTGTCTATCGATAAAAAGAACGTAACTCCTTAGGGAAAGCTGCGGCGAACCAATCCTAACAGTATATTTTTGAGGAAGTTTTAGCTCTGAAAGGAACTAAAATCCAAAAATATAACAAGGATGGGCAAAATACAAGAATTATTATACGGGCTAATGGCGGGGCGGTCAAGAAAAAATCGGCCTTATTCCAGGTAGGTAAAGACCTTGCCTTCGTAATTACGCAGCACGTACTTGCCTTTGGCCTGGGAAACGATGTACGCGGGGCTGATGGGTATCTTCCCGCCTCCGCCGGGCGCATCGATGACATAGATCGGGACCGCGTAGCCGCTGGTGTGACCGCGCAGTTTCTCGATGATGCTGATCCCGCTTTCTACGGGCGTGCGGAAGTGCTGTGTGCCCCTCACCAGGTCGCACTGATAGATATAGTAGGGACGTACCCGTATCCTGAGCAGCTCATGCATGAGCCTGCGCATGGTACTGGGGCGGTCGTTGATGCCTTTCAGGAGCACGGTCTGGCTGCCGAGGGGGAATCCCGCATCGGCGAGCATCTCGCAGGCGATCCGGGTGCGTTTGGTGATCTCTTTGGGATGGTTGAAATGGATACTGATCCACAGCGGCGCGTATTTCTTAAGCATCGCGATCGTAGTCCCGGTGATCCGCTGCGGCAGCGTCACCGGCACCCGGGTGCCGAGGCGCAGGAACTCCACGTGCGGGATCTGCCTGACCTTCTTGAGCAGCTCTTCCAGGACATCGTCTTCCAGGGTGAAGGGGTCGCCGCCGGAGATCAACACGTCACGTACCTTTTTGTTCGAACGGATGTACTCGATCGCCTTATCCCAGCGCTCGAGCGGATCCTCCTGACGTTCTTCATGGCCGACTAAACGCCGGCGCGTACAGTGACGGCAGTACATGGCGCAGGACTCGGTCGCAAGCAGCAGGACCCGGTCAGGGTATCGATGGACCAGATGCGGCGCAGGGGAATCGCTGTCTTCTCCGCAGGGATCGGCCATCTCGTACGGGCTTATCTTGAATTCGCTGTCTGTCGGAATCGCCTGCCGGCGGATGGGGCAGTTGGGGTCGTCCTGGTCGATCAGGGCCGCCCAGTACGGCGTGATGGCCATCGCCATTCTTCCCTTGGCGGTCTTGATGCCCTCGATCTCAGCGGCAGTGAGGGTAACGACCTGAGAAATCTGGTCGAACTTGGTGATGCGGTTTTTCATCTGCCAGCGCCAGTCCTCCCAATCCAGGGGGTTGACGTCTCTATAGAGACTTATCTGCTGATAATCGCGGGCCCGCCTGCCCATGCGCTGGATGACTTCGTTCTCGAGCACGACCTTTTGGCTTTCCGTGAGCGCGGCATTAGCCATGGGTTAAATTCCTCCTTTGCTGGGCGCTGGTAACGATCGAATCTATGAGGTCCTCGTATTTCATCCCCGCAGCATACGCCATCAGGGGGAAATTCGACTCCTTAGGGTTCAACCCGGGCAGCGGGTTTATCTCAAGCACGTAGGGGACATTGTCCGGGCTCAGGCGGATATCGGTGCGGGAGATGTCAAAACAGCCGATCGCCCGATGGGTCAACAAGGCGGTTTCTTTGACGAGGTCTTCCGTGTCTTTGTCCAGCCGTGCCGGACAGTGGAACGTGGGGGTCAGACCCTGCTGGCTGTCGCCCTGGAACTCCTTCATGCGCCAGGAATAAAAATATTCGCCGCTGGTAGCCGCGGAGGAAAAATCAATCTCTAAGACCGGCAGGACCAGAGCGGTACCGTTTTCCAGGACGCCGACGGTCAACTCTTTTCCTTCGATGAACTCTTCGACGAGCGCCTGCTGATTGTACGAATTGATGAGTTCCTTGACTTTAAGATACAATTCGGCCTTATTGTCAACGACATTATTACGGGTGATCCCCTTCGCCGATCCCTCAAAATTCGGCTTGACGATCAAAGGGAAACGGAGCGACGGATCCACCTCTTCTTCGCCGCTCGTAAAGAGCTGATACGCCGGCGTGGGGATGTTCTCGGCCTTGAGGATCTTTTTGGTCAGGGCCTTGTTCAGCGCGACTGCCAGAGACAGGGTGCTGGAACCGGTATACGGTATCTCCAGGTAATCCAGGATCGCCGGGATCTCAGACTCCCGGAACTTCCCGTGTTTTCCTTCGGCAATGTTAAAGACCATGTCGACGCGGCTGTCCTTGAGCACTGAAAACAGGTTCTGACGGCTGACCTCCACGAACTCGACATGATGGCCCTGCGAACGCAAGGCGCTGGAGATGGCATTAATCGTCTCTTCGGAATCGTATTCTGAAGCGTAGTCGGCGGGCTTGGTGGCGTCTTTGACTTTGAGGTTGTAGGTAAGGGCTATCTTCATCTAATTCAGGCGATGGCGCTTGATCGCGGCCTTCAAGATCTTTCCAATCATATCCTCGTAGGTCATTCCCACGGCCTTGGCAACCACCATAAAGACATCTGCCGTGGACAAAGACGGCAGAGGGTTTATTTCCAGGACATAGGGATTGCCTTTTTCATCGACCCTGATGTCCACCCTGCCGAAATCGCGGCATTCGATGGCCTTGTAGGTCCGCACTGCCAGGTCGGCGATCTTCTTCTCCACTGCCTTTGAGACCGGGGCCGGGCAGATATACTCAAGGGCATCGTCCTTGATATGACCAAAGGTGTAAAACTTATCTCTCAGTTTCAATTCCCCGTCGATCTGGATCTGGACGATAGGCAGGGCTTCGGGCGGGTCATTTCCGACGACAGCGACCGTGAATTCTTCACCGCGGATGAACTCTTCGATCAGGGCAGGCTGCTTGTAGGTGGAGATGATGTGCTCGACCTGTTTCTTGAGCTCTTCCTTGTTTTCGACCCGGGAAGCTTCGGTCAGGCCTTTGGACGAGCCTTCGAAGCGCGGTTTGACGAACAGGGGGAACTGCATGTGGTCGAGGTTCTTGATGCGCTCAAGGCCCTCCACCACCTTGAACTTAGGCGTGGGGATACCTTCGGCCATGAAGATCTTCTTGGCCATCAGTTTGTCGAGCGAAACGCCGAGTGAGAGCGCATCGGCGCCGACAAAGGGGATCCCGGCCATCTCTAAAAGCATGGGGACCTGAGACTCCCGGTTCCTGCCTTCCAGGCCTTCGGAGATATTAAAAACGATATCGACGCTTAATTTTTCGAATTTTTCGAGGAGGTCGGCGGCATTGCCGATTTTTTGGACGGAAAAACCGTTTGATTCGATGGCCTTGGCAATGACTTTGATGGTATCAGGATGGTCGAACTCGGCATTGGCGTCCGGCGGGTCGCCTGCCTTGAGATGGTAATCAGTTTTTAGGTCGTACGTCAGTCCTACTTTCATGTATGGTATAAAAAAAGGCTCTTGTGCTGCAAGAGCCTTCCTCAAAAGAATTCGTTTACATTTGTCGTGGTAGGTACCCTAACCTCCGTAAAATTTTACGTGTTTTCTTTGGCCTTCACTGTATTTTTTATCATAACTGCGCGGAAAGTCAAGGGTTTTCTCTCGTCGGAGAATCCGTTTTTATCGATAATTCCCGCACCGTCGGGCGCCCCCTGTTGTTACGTATTGTGGTTTTAACGGGTCCTGTCGTGTGGGGTCTTCGCAGGGACGTTCGTCCGCCCCTGCGAGGCGGACTTCACTCTGTTCCAGCCCTCGCTCTCACCGATAATTTACCGTGCTTGTGAACCATGCCCGCTCGGGCTTCCACAAGCCCTGCTCATACCCCACACGTCACCCGTTAAAAGCACACTTGGAAACGAGCAAGTGGCGCGACTGAAGTCGGAAGAATTGTCTGGCGGGTGAAAGAGATTTGAGCGGGTGGATTGAAAACAAGAACGCGAAAGGGTTTGAGCGTGCAATTAGAAATTTTTTGGCAAATGCCTGCAAGGATTTACGCCGAACGAGAGCACGCGCGGGATAGAGGCTTCAAGCGAAAGTGAGGCGTAAACCGCGCGGCAGGCGGCAAAAAATTTCGCACGCGAGAACCCTTGAGCGCTCTGGTGACAGGACCCGCTCAAATCTCTCCGCGCTTCAGGCGAATTCGAGGTCGCCCCAGGAGGCGAGGTTGTCCTTCAGGATGATGACGCAGCCGCGCACGCCTCTGATCGAGCGGGCAAAGGCGATCGCCTTCTCCATGTCCTGTCTGTTTTGGACGCGGTTGGCAGCGGCAGTAGCGACTGCATCGGCGAGCGCGGCATCCTTGGCGAGTATGATGACGCTGTCGGCACTGCCAAGGCTTAAGGAATGACCGACGGTTCCGGAAGAACAGCAGATGCCCAGCGGCGTTTGCGCGGGACTGATCACCAACCTCAACTTCCCGGTCAATGTCGACCTGCCCGCATAGATCCCTACGGCCACGGGCCTGGTCACCTTCAGGAAGATATCGGCGCCGTTTTCGATTATCACATCTCGGCAACCCTTACGCAGCAGGTCCCTGCCCAGGCTTTGCGCGATCGCGCCGGCAACTGCCGCCATCGGGCCCACGTTCGCCTTTTTTGCCGCCGCAGCCATTGCCCGGACGAGCAGGCCCGAACCCGTCTCGACGGCCAGCGGCTTAAGCGTCGTGAGAAATCGTTCGTCGCGCGCGACATACCGCTCGATCTGGCTGCGGTAGGCCTTGACCCTTTCAAGAGTAAATTTCTTATCAAGCGGCTTATCGCACAGGATAGAGATATCCGTTTCGCCTGCCACGATGCACAATCGGAACATCTTCTTCGGATATACCCAGGCTCGGTAAAAACGCTTCTGGTAGGCAGGCTTTTTCATATCCCTTATTATAACAAAAACGCCGTACTCCCGGACGGTTTTTTAACGTGCGGCGAAAGGCGCTTTAGGCAGGCGGGCAGTCTATGCCGCAGGAGGCAAGATCGCTTTTAAGCTGGGCGACGCCCTTATATATATAGGAATGGATACCGAGCCTGGCAGCCTGCTCGATCAGCTCTGCGCGGTCATCGACATAAAAGGCCTCGTGCGGCTGGATGGCCAGCGCCGCCAGGACCGCGCAATAGATCTGCGGGTCGGGTTTGATATGCCCTAACTCGTAGGAGGTGAAAATGCGGTGGAAGGCGTCAAAGACAGGGAAGGTCTCTTTCAGATACGCATGGTGCAGGCAATTGATGTTCGACAGCAGGGCAACGGTGTAGCGCTTTTTGAGAAACTTGGCAAGCGCATAGACCTGCTTGTTCTCTTCGGTCAGAAAAAAGATCCGGTTCCACACCGGAAGGAACTCATCGTAGGCGACTTCCAAGCCGAGCAGTTTCTTTACCTCCCGGAAAAAAGCATCGGCAGAGAGCTTGCCTTCCTCGAAACGCTGGATGAGGCGGGAATCAAAAAAGAGCCGGTAGACATCCTCGGCTGATTTGCCGGTAAGATCGGAGATTTTCTGTGCGGATAGCCGGTGATCGAAATCGATCAGGACCCTTCCCAGGTCGAAGATGACGGCTTTAATGCGGTTTTCCACTAATTATTTTTTTCTTTGGACTTCTTGAACAGGTCGAGGAACCGGTCCTCGTACTCTTTATATACGCTCCACTTGTCCAACTCGGCTTTCAGTTCGCTTGCCCGCGAGATATCCGTCTTTGCCTGTACAAACAGCTTCTCGATCTTTTCCTTGACGGATGCGGGCAGTTTCGTAAGCTGCGAGAGCGACTTCTTTATCTTCTCGATCTCCTCTTCGCCGATAGGTCCGGGGGCATTGCTGGGGCCGAGCTTTAAGTGTTCGAGGAGACCGTTGATCTGTTCTTCCATGGCGCGCGCCTGCTCCTGCAGTTCGCCGAAATCAAGCTTGAACCCCAGGATCCTGGCAGTGACATCCAGGACCGCCTGGGACGCCTTCGGATTCTCGATCTGTATCGTATACAGCGGGATCTCTCCCAGAAGGCAGAACCCCTCAAAGCCCGCCTTCTTGGCCAGCCCCAGAAACAGGCCGTTCAACCCGCTTATCTGCCCGTCGGAAAGAAGCTGGGCATTGAACTGTTTCAGGTGCGCGGCAATCTCCGGGGTGGTCGCCGCATACCAGACGTTGGGCGGATGAGTATGATCGATGGGCTGCGGCATAGCCGCGAAGCTGATGACCGTCTTGACCTTATAATGCCTGGCCAGATCGATGATATTGCGGCAGTAATCCTCTGCCCGGGCCAGGTCCGGCTGGGCGTCGCTTAAAAAGACTATCAAGTCTTGCGGCGCGCCGCGGGATTTGACAAAATAAAACCTGCTGAACGGCTCATCAGGCAGGCTCAGGACCCCCTTTTGGACGATGCTCTCGGTCAGATAAAAATATTCCTGCGACGGCAACTCTGCAAACGGTTCCGCCCGCAGCTTATCGACAAGAAAGCTTGCCGCCTTAAAGGCGACTTCTCCCATGCCGGGCCAGGCGGCGATCAACGCCGGGTTTTTAAGCCGCGGCCTTTTGACAAACTTGATGTGTTCCATGCGTGGTGTTTCCTCCGGCTCTGTTCCGGTAGTATTGTATCACGATCGGCTGCGTAAACGTACAAAAATCATCGGGCAGAACGCCCCGCGGTATTCCAGGAGCGCAGGAATCTTTCCAGGACACGTGCCCCCCGGTAGAGGCTTTCCACCGCTGCAAATTCGTCGACGCAATGAGCTCTACCCTCGGCGCCATATCCGGTAGCGACCGCCGGGATCTTCTTGTCGTGGAAAAACGTTATTACCGTCGCGCCTTCGGAGCCGGTAAGCTGTGAGCGCGCGCCCACCGAGCGCGCTGCGGCTTTTAATCCGGCGATCAGGGGATGCCGCACGTCGATCGCATACGGTTTCTGGATGCCCTCTGTTTCAATGGAGAATCTTTTTGCGCGCCGCAAGCAGATCTTTCTGATCATGCGCAAAAGGTCTTCGGCTTTCGAGCCGGGCAGGAAACGGAAATCCAGCTCGCATTCGCACCAGTCCGCCACCACGTTGACCTTGTCGCCGCCCCTGATCGTCCCGATGTTGATGGTCGGAGGCCGCAGATAGGGGTTCCTGCGGAATTCCGGCCTTTGCGCTTTGAGCTCATCGAGGATCTTCAGCGTTATATCGACGGCATTGACGCCAAGCCAGGGGTACGCCCCGTGCGAGCGTTTTCCTTCGACCTTGAGCTTCACGTGCAGCAGGCCTTTTTGCGTGACCACTATCTCGAACGCGTCGGCATCAAGGACAACCGCGGCATCGCAATCGAGGATCCCTTTGTTCAGCAGGGTGACGAGGCCGAAGTCGGAACCGCTCTCTTCGTTTGCCGTTGCCGCAAAAATGAGCGCGTAATCGAGCGCCGCTTTGTCTTCTGTGAGACTTTGCATTACTTCCAGGGCGACGGCAAGATTGCCTTTGCAGTCTGTCGCTCCCAGGCCGTAGACTTTCCCGTTTTTGAGCAGCGCCTTGAAGGGATCGGTATGCCAGCCCTTTCCCGCCGGTACCGTGTCCAGGTGCGGCGTGATTAAAAGCGAGGCCCCCTCGCCGCGGCGGTCCGCCTTTACCCCCATCATCGCGACCACGTTCGACCGGCGTTTTTTGAACTCATAGATCCGCGAGGCAACGCCGAAGCCGAGTAGATATCGCCTGACAAAACGGGCGATCTCGAACTCGTCGCCGGGAGGGTTCTCCGACTTTATCGCGATCAGGCGGGTCAAAAGCTTTATCAAACGCGTTTTGTTGATCATGTCAGTGGCGGCAGCTCGAGCAATCGCCGCCGGAGCAGCCGCTGCAGCCGGCAGATGAAGCCGTGGTAGCGCCGGAGCCGTCTTTAGAGGTAAACGCGAACCCGGAAATAAGTTTCTTGAGTTTCGTATTCGCGCACTTCGGGCATTCCGGCTTATCGCCCGACGAACGCACCAGATACTCGAATTTGCGGGCGCACTTCGTACACTCGAATTCAAAAATGGGCATGGTTAAAAAGCCTGATTTATTCCCAGCCAGACATGCGTGTCCTGACCCGGATCGTCCACTGCGTGCGCTACGTCAAGGCGCACTACTGCCTGTTCCAGGAGCCCGGCAAGGTCAAAATGGAAACGCAGGCCTGCGCCGGCATCTTTCTTCCAGCGTCCCGCATCGTAACTGGAGTACCAGGCCTTGCCGATATCAAAAAAACCCACGGTCTGTATTGTATGCAGACACAGGACATTGTCCAGAAAATAATGCCGCGTTTTCCGGGAAAGCGGGACACGGTACTCGGCGCTTGCCAAAGCCATATGCGCTCCTTCGACGGTCTTGGCATCGTATCCCCGCAGTCCCTGTGCACCGCCGAGCTGAAATAATCCCTTATCAGAGGCTTCGCCCCAGCCGATTTTGCCGCGGACTGCGATCTTGTGCTGCAGCCGGCCGGACACCAGGTGATATTTCTGAAGTTCCGCGCTCGTACGCCAGAAGGCCTCGGTCCCCCCCAGGAAATGGCCCGCGGTTTCTGCGGTCGGGATAAAACGCCAGCCGTAAATCGGGTCTTCAAAGGGGCCGAACCTCCCCAGCGAACCGGTGACGCCGAGGATCGTCTCGTCTTTCTTGCGGTAACGCATGTTGCGCACGTCTTCCGCTCCATACAGACCGCTCTCACGGTTCAGTTCCCGGTCGCGAATCATATACAGCGTGGCATGGTCATTGACCCCCAGGACGCTCTGGTTCAGGGGCCAGAGGTCGCGGCGGAAATACACCTTGCCGCCGGTCCGGGTATTGCCCCGGGCACGGGAATCGTAATTAAAGAACTCGAAACCCAGGGCATTGTGCCGACCCGACAAATGCCGGAATTCGTAACCGAGCGTTGTATCCACTGCCTCATCGCCAAAATCGTAGAGCGCCGACATCTTTAAGATATCGTCATAGGGCTCCTGGACGCTTGAGGCGACGCCCAGGGATCCCGAGCCGATACTCGGTCCGGCGGTGAACTGGTATGCCTCGCGGTCCAGCATGACCGGGATCTCATAGGCAAAAAAATACATGGGCACGGCACGGAAATTCATTTTGCGCGGCCAGTGGTTGTTGGTGCGGTCAAGGTCCAGGATAACCGCGTTGTCCGGATCGATGTCAACGCGCTCGAGTTTTCTTGCCTGCTGGACCGGGAACGAGACGCTTCCTTTTCCGTCCCACACTTTGGTTTCGCTTGTGCCATCGGCATACTGGAGCCTGACTGATACCGGCATCTGCAGCGTTCGCCTGTTCTCAACCGTCACCGTGGCAGGACTCACTTTTTTGATCGCAAAATCGCAGGATTTAGCGGTCCTCAGCCACTGTTCAAAGAACGATGAAAGGTCCCGACCCGACTCTTCCCCGGCTATACGTTCGACGTCGGCGAGGCGTATGTTCTTAAACCGGTACTCGCGCGCATAGCGCGCGACGAACGCGTCAAAAGCCTCCCTGCCGATCTTTTTCTCAAGCATCTGCAGGACCGAGGCGCCTTTACCGTAGGCAAGGGCAAAGATGGTTATCGGCTGGGTGAACCCCGACAGCGCTCCGATAACCGGCCGGTCATAGCCGTTCTTCACCAGATACAGGTACCTGACCGCCGTGGTATTGCGAAAGGTGAAATTAGGGATGAGCCACGATAAGAACGCGGGCAGTTCCAAGACGTTCGCGTTCTCGCCATAGGTAGCTTCCATATGCCGCAGGAGCCAGTACGAATTCATGCCTTCGTCGATGAACATCTCACGGTATTCGTCGGAGCCGATGATATTGTAGAACCACTGGTGGCCGGTCTCATGCGAGATGAGAAAATCAAAGTATCTGCGCAGGAACCCCGGCAGGTGAAAGAGGCGCGTATCGATGAAGATCAGCCCCGAAGACTGGTCTCCGCCGAACCCCAGGTAGGCGGGTGCGATACTGAATACCTTGTAGGGATAGCTGCCGAAACGCCCGGCATAGAACTTCATGATGCCGGCGGCATGCTGCGCTGCCTTCTCGGCGCTTGAGCGCGTGTCGTCGAGGTAATACGACCGTATGGTGCAGCCTTCGTCTTCAAATAAAAAACACCGGAAACGCTTTGAGATGCCCAGACCCAGGTCGCGCATCGGCGCGTCGCTTTCAAGGATCACGATCTTTCTTCCATCGGCCTGCTCTTCTTCCCGGACGACCGAACAGCCGGAGACTACGGTCTCATCCCGGGGGACCGTCAGGCGCAGGCGGTACCGCGCTGCATCGCTATAGAAGGGCTGGTGATAGATGTAGAACGGGTAATTGTGCCACCCTTCATCATCGAATACCGCCAGCGTCGGATACCAGCGGGTAAGGGTGATGACTCCTTCATGCCAGCCAAACCTGCCGAAGCAATGCGGGATGTCCACGGTAAAGGCGAGCGTCACATCAATCGATGCCCCGGGAGCCAGGGGGCTTGCGAGGTCAACCTTGAGGATGGTCCGGTCTGTGCCTTCTATCGTATAGGTAAGCGGCATGCTTCTGCTTGAGGCGGAAGTCAACTTCAGATCTCCTGCCTGAAAGCCCTCGGGGAAAGGATTGACCTTAAAATAACCGGCATAGCGGTAGAGGCTGCATATCTCCTTCCGGGTATAGGTGCGGTGGGGGTAGATGTGGAAATAGAGCGCCGGAAGGGGAGCAGATGAATTATTGGTATAGATGACTGTCTGGGTCGCGGTGATCCGGTGTGCTGCGGTATCGACTGTTGCGTCGATCTCATACCGGGGCAACTCTGCTGCCTCGCCAAGGCTGACGAGGGCACAGAGGAAAAAGAGTGCGGGGAAAGACACGTTAAAAACGGGAACTCTTAACTCTTTTCTTTTACCTTCAGAGGACACTGGATACATCGGGGTTTGCGTTTGTGACAGTACTCTTTACCGAGCCTGACCAGGAGCGCATGGTATTCGTTACATAACCGGACATCGGGCTTCATCGTGCGCATGAACATCGCCTGGACCGCGTGATAATCGGCCTGCTCGCCGAGAATGGCATGCCGGGACAGTATCCGCTTGGTATATGCATCGACGACAAAGACCGGTTTGTGCAGCGCATAGAGCAGGATCGAATCCGCTGTTTCAGGGCCGATACCGCTGACTGCCAGCAGTTCCCGGCGCAGTCTTTCCGTACCCTGCCGTGCCATCGCCGTCGTGCCGCCGGCATAGGTCCCGATGAAATACGAAAGGAAATTCTTGAGACGCTTCGCCTTAACGTTATAGTACCCGCACGGCCGCAGGTACGCTGCCAGCGTGCGCAGAGAAAGCCCGTAAAGCTTCCGCGGCGCCAGCAGGTTTTTGCGCTTGAGGTTATTAATGGCCTTTTCGACGTTGGCCCACGAGGTATTCTGGGTCAGGATCGAACCCACCATTACTTCAAAGGGGGAGTCTGCCGGCCACCAATGCTGCGGCCCGAAACGATTGTAGAGGCTGCGGTACATCGAGGAAAGCCCTGACGCCATATTATTCTTTTACATGCAGCGGATTGTAATCATGGTACGCGAAAAGGACGTACGCTGTCCCGGCAACCGATCCGGTGGCCTTGCCTTTGGGCGTCATCCAGCCGTGACCGGTGTCCACGGAATCGGTACTGGCATACGGCAGGCAACCTTCTCCCTGTCCCGACGCGGAAGGGCTTGCGACGATCATGTTACAGAGCTGCGACATATACTCGTCGGCCTTTTCTTCGTATTGAACCGCCTTTTTGTCCAGGCCTTTTGCGCGCGAATATCCGGCCATGATCTTGAAGGCCATGATCATCTGGGCGGTCCATTCCGTGGAGACCACGCCGCCCCTGGCCGCGTTACGCTGCGCGGCAAAATCGAAACCTTTGACCTTGATCACGGCACCGTCGGGCCGCTGGAACCCTGCCTGCACGCCGCAGTTCTGTTCCGCGAATTCAATGATCTTGTCGGGGTTCATCCCGAGGGTGAAGAGTTTTTCCGGGCCGATAGCCGCAATGGACCAGGCATAGGTATCGGTGGCGATGGTCGCATCGCCTTTGCCGCGCTTGATCGGGACATCCTGCCTGTCATAGGTATGGGCGACCAGCCACCGGATGACTTTTTCCGCCGACTGAGCATGCCCTTCTTTCCCGGTCAATTGAGCCAGCATCGTAAAAAAAGCGTACCCGTCGAGATTATGCTCGGTCGAGTACCACGCAGCCTGGGGGCCTCCGCGGATACCGCCCTCGGCATCCTGTTCCTGGAGCTTGGTGATCGCGGCCGCGATCTCCTCGGCAAGGTACAGGTAGCGGGTGTCGCCGGTCTTTTTCGTATACTGGACTATGGCAATGCCGAGCCATATGTTGGGCCCGCTGTGCACGGCGTATTCCGCAGGATTGCCGTCATCGGCGTAGTACGCGTTCACAAAAAGCCCGTCGATGCGCCTGGCGCGCTTGCGATAGAACTCAAGCATGGATTTTGCGCGTTCGAAATCGGAGAACAGCGTGTATGCCTGCATGGCGAGGGACTGGTCGTAGGTAAAGGCCCAGTTCGCCACTTCGGAATCGCCCTCGAAACTCATGACCAGGCCCGTGTGCGGGTTCTGATGCACGGCAAGCCAGCGGTACATCTTATCGAAGTTCGCCTTTTCCAGTTCTGTCTTCTTCTGGTTCAACTGCAGGAGCTCTTCGGTGACCGCCGTCTCCTTGTGTTGCAGCTTGATCAACTGTTCCTGCAGGACGGCCTTCTCGCGGTTCAACTTATCGATGGTGACGTTGAGCTCTTTGACGCTGCCGGCATCGATGCGCACCTTCTCCAGCAGCCCCTGCTTTTCGGCTTCGATGCCGTCGATGCGCGCCTGGAACGTATCGATCTTGCGCTGCAGGTCTTCTTTATCCCGGTTGATCTCCTTTATCTTTTCTTTTGCCACGCTCCATTCCTGCAGGATGTTTATCAGCTGCTGGACCAACGCCTTGTTGCCCCGGACGAGCTTGACGTTCAGGTAGCCGTTGACGGCAAAACCGATCCCCAACAGCACGATGACCGATGCCACGACCGGAAGCGACAGCCTCTTGACCGTGACGTAGCGCATGATCCGACGCTCGCCGATGGCACTGATATCCTGGTAGGTCAGACCGATACACAAGCGGTTCAGGTCTTCCTCGGCTTCGGCGACCCAGGCTATTTTTGCGGATGCATTGACCGCGGGGCGGGAAAGCGGCATGTGGATCTGCAGGGAGAGGCTTACCTTGCCGCCTTTTAAGAGACTTACCAGCTGCGGCTTGCAGTTGTTCACGTCGAGGCGCAAGCCCCCCGAGCTGACATTATGCGTGAAACCCTGAATCCATTCAGAGAGGAAGTTCTTGCCGTCGAGACTGGCTACCTTGAACTGCACCGGGAAGACCGAATCAAGACGGAAGTATTGCCTGCGATCGCTCGGGGAAGCTGGGTGTGTCATCTTGTGCTCGAAAGGACGACCCGTTGCTTGACCTTTTTGGCCACGCGTTCAAGAAATGCCTTGAACGCGGGGTATTCGTCCTGGGAAACCCGCGTCTTTCTGGTCTCTACGGTCTGCCGGAATACGATCCGCGCCCCTTGACGCTGATAGGAAGCGCGCACGCCGAGCCACGGGCTGTCTTCGACAATGGCCTCAGGCATATATTGTACCACAAAACCGGGAGGGAGAAGACAATTTACCTCGGTGACTTTCGTATCCAGAAAACCGAATTCTATCGGGTAGCGCCGTCTTTCTTTGGCGACGAGCCCCGTGTCGGCGCTGGCTAACTGCGGCAAGATCCGCAAGCGCCCGGCGGGCGTGAAGAACTCGGGGCCGTCGAACGAGTAGCTCAGGGTCACCGGCTTGTTCAGGTTATTGAGATTTTCGACCTTGTACGCGGAAAGCCTTGCGCCGATGGAGATATCCTGGACCCTGGTCGCGATCTGCTCTTCGACCACATCGGGAAGCGTATAGAGCAGCCAGTACCGCTGCGCCTGCTCGTAGATCCCGTGCGCCTCGATCTGTTTACGGGCAGCAATGCTTTCGTCCGGTTTGACCGTGATATCGGTGGACTGCCGCACGAGGTTATGCGCCGCCGTAAAAAGCGGCGTAGTCTCGATGCGAAAGCCGTCTTTCGTGCATACAAACACGTTGCGGTCCTGGTCTGCCGAAGGCAGGTCGCCGAAGGAAGCCGTCTCTGCCGTGGGGTCGAGGAACAGGGACTTTCCGTTCAGGGACACGACAGCGATCGCATGGTTGAAGAGCGTGGCAGGAAAATCTTTCTGAAGATTGAACGCATCCCTGGTGCCGATGAGTACCGGCCAGGCAGACAGACCCGCCTCCTTGAGCATGGTGACCAGAAGCACTGCCTGGTCTTTGCAGTCGCCGTATTTGTTTTTGAAGATGTCCCCGGCGAGGTGCGGCTCATATCCTGCCTGCCCGTATTCTACCGCTACATAGCGGATGTCTTTAGCGCAGAAGGTATAGATCGCGCGGGCCTTTTCCTCGTCCGAGCGCGCACCCGAGACCAGATCCCTCACCTTCGCCTTGATCGCCTGGTCAGGCAGCATCTTATCCTTGACAAGGTCCCACCACCACTGGTAAACTTCCTGCCAGCTCTTGAATGTGGAAAAGAGCAAGGCCGGATTTATCTCGGTACTGGGCGGCATGCCCGCTTCAGGGACGATCTGCGGGATGTCGCGGAATCTCCAGCGGTAGACGGTGGCGGTGCCGGTATGCTCGGCCTCCGGCGTAAGCGTTGCCCCGAAGTCGTTGTAGGATGCGTTGAGCGTCTTGATGGCCACGGTCTTGTCTCCGGCGACTGCCAGGGTAAAGACCGAATCGATGACCGGTTCGGAGGTCTGCAGGGATGTGCCGGAAACGAAATCCTTTTTGTTGATCAGCTGATTGCAGACTATCTTGAGCTTATATTCGATGGTCGAGCCGGCGGCTATCTCGGGGAACGAGATGATGAAGACGCGGGCGTTGGAGTAGAGAGGAAAATTCAGGTATTTGGTCACGTCGCGGATGTGGCGGCTGCCGACCTCGAGCACCTTACCGTCGGGCTTGATGGTTCGGGCATATTCCAGCGTCACTTTTTCATAGGTCGAATCGTAGCCGGTCGGCATCTCGGCGAACTCCTCCTTGCCGCGCTCGTTGAGGATCTTGACGATGTAGTGAAGCGTGGTTATCTCTTTGTCGTCCGCGGTCACTTCGGTCTTCTCATCGCTGTAGAGTATCAGCGCACCGGCCTGTGGATACCGGTCCGCGCCCGGCGCCTCGGCGATCATTTTTGCCACGGCAGGGTCGATGTCCCTGATATGCAGCGCGCTCTCCTGGCGTTCGATCAGCAGGATGCGCTGCTGCGCCTTCGGGGCGTATGCGCCCGATCGCAGGGCGCCGTACGTCGCCAGCGCCTTGTCGAACAGGTTCAATTTCTCGCAGGTCATGCCCAGGTAGTAGCGGGATTCGTCATCGAGGTCCTTCTGATCCTCGAACGCCTGTAATGCCCCGGTAAAATCGCCGGATTTGTACAGGGCCAGGGCAAGGTACTTGGCGGCATCGGGATGGCGGACGAGCCTGAACTGCCCGATCGCTTTTTCAAAATCGCCGTGGCCGAAATACAAGCGGCCGAGCTTATAGCGGCAGGCGTCGGCCTCTCGACCGGCCGCGATGTCGCGGTTCAGTTCCGCCACGGCCTTCTGATAACTGGTTTCGTATTCCCTGATATAGTTTTCGGCAGTGGCAGGCATGCG
>JAQTMD010000007.1 GCA_028714595.1 Candidatus Omnitrophota bacterium | reverse complement strand
CCCGTGGTCAGGGTCACCACGGTCATGAGGCGGAAACCCCAGCCGGGGTGCAGGACGAACTGCAACCCGTCCATACCCTGGTTCTTGCTCAGGTTCTCGATCCACAGCGCGATAAAAAATGACTGGATAAGGGACAATCCCACGGTCCCGTAGCGGGTATACTGGTTGATTTTTTCGTACCCTGCCCTGCCCTCTTTCGAGAGTTTTTCCAGGGCCGGGATGACCGCGGTCAGCAACTGCATGATGATCGAACTGGAGATATACGGCATGATACCCAGCGCAAAGATGGTCAGTTTTTCCATTGCGCCGCCCGAGAACATGTTGATGATGCCAAAGAGCGTGCCGCCGCCTTGCTTGGCCATGCGCTCGAAAAACTGCTGGAGAGCGACGCCGTCGATGCCGGGCGTGGGCAGAAAGCAGCCGATCCGGTACACGATAAAAAGCGCACCGGTGATCAGGAGGCGTTTTTTCAGATCCGGTATGCGGAAGGAGTTGACGAGCGCGCTAAGCATTCAGGACCTCGCAGGTGCCGCCGGCCTTGGTGATCTTTTCCCGGGCGCTTTTAGAAAAGGCATGCGCCTGGACCGTATGGGCGCTCTTCATTTCTCCGTCACCCAGGATCTTGACCCGTGCGGTCTGACTTTTGACTATTCCCCGCTCCCAGAGCAGCGCGGGGGTGACGGTCTGATCAGTGACCTTGTTCAGGCTCTCGATGTTTACGATCTGGTACTCGATGCGGAATTTACTGGTAAACCCGCGTTTGGGCATCCTGCGGATCAGGGGACTCTGCCCGCCTTCAAATCCCTGATACGTCGCCCTGCCCGAACGGGAGGTCTGTCCCTTGCTGCCTCTGGTCGAAGTCTTGCCATGTCCGGAGCTTGAGCCGCGGCCGAGCAATTTTCTCTTTTTATGCGCGCCTTTATGTACCGTGAGGGTATGCAGCTTCATCCTAGGCTTCCTTGAACTGTTTGAAACCCTCAACAGTCGCCTTGATGACGTTGATGGGGTTGTTGGAATTAAGGGATTTGGTCAATATATCTTTAATGCCGCAGGCTTCGCACACCGCGCGCACCGGTCCGCAGGCGATGATGCCGGTCCCTTCGGACGCGGGCTTCAGGAGCACCTTTGCTCCCTTGAATTTGGAGGTTACCTCGTGCGGGATGCTCGAGCCTTCGGTCGAGACTTTGATCAGCTCGCGTTTCGCCTTGTTCAGGCCCTTTTTGATGGCGTCGGCAACTTCGTTCGCCTTGCCGAGCGCATAACCGACCTTGCCCTTGCGGTCGCCGACGACGACCAGCGCGGAAAACGACATCTTCTTGCCGCCCTTGGTCACCTTGGTGACGCGGTTTATGGCAACGATCTTCTCGATGAATTCCGGCTGCTGTCCTATATTGAGTTCTCGCATAGAGCGTCCTTGTAGTTAAAAGACCAGACCGCCTTTGCGGGCGCCTTCGGCGAACGCCTTGATGCGTCCGTGGTAAAGGTACCCGGCACGGTCAAATACGACTTTCGAAAAACCTTTTTCCCTGGCCCGGGCGGCAAACAGCTCTCCGAAGAACTGCGATGCCTTTACGTTGCCGGCTTTCGCGAACTTCTGGCCAACCTCTTTATCCAGGGTCGAGAGGGAATAGAGCGTCTTTTCCCCGTTGTCGTCGATCAGCTGGGCGTTCATATGCCGCAGGCTGCGATGGACGGCAAGACGCGGCGCCTGTACGCTTCCTTTGATCTTCAGGCGCATCCTGCGGTGCCGCTTGATCCGTAATTCTTCCTTCCTGTTTTTCATGTCGCGTATCCCTTGTGACTTTCCGCTTACTTTGTCGTGGCCTGCGCCTTGCCGACTTTCTTGCGCACGAATTCGCCCGAATACCGGATACCCTTGCCTTTGTACGGCTCAGGCTCATAGACGGACCGGATCTCGGCCGCTACTTCGCCGACTTTTTCCTTGTCAATGCCCCTGACCACGATCTGGTTCGGTTTCGGGGTTTCGATCTTGATCCCTTCGGGGACCGGGTAATTGACCGGGTGAGAAAATCCCACTTCGAGCTTCAGTACATTTGCCGCGACGGCGGCCTTGAACCCTACGCCGACGATCTCAAGCTCCTTGACATAACCGTCGGTAACGCCCTTGATCATGTTGACGATCAAAGCGCGGATCAGGCCGTGCAAAGCCCGGTCGGTGACGATGTCCGACTGCCGGGAGACCGTGACGACCCCGTCGGCGACAGAAACGCTTATCCGGTCCGGCAGCGCACGGCTCAGCGTGCCTTTCGGGCCGGTAACGGCTGCCCTGCCGTCTTTGACCTCTACCGTGACGCCCGCAGGGACTGCGATTGGTTTTTTCCCTATCCGTGACATGAACGGCACCTCGTTAAAGATTTACCAGATATAACCGATGACTTCCCCGCCGATGTTCTTTTCCCTGGCCTCTTTATCCGTCAGGAGTCCCTGCGACGTCGTGATGATCGCAAGGCCCCGTCCGCGCAGGACCGTGGGCAGCTTCTTTTTACGCACGTACAGGCGCAGGCCCGGCCGCGAGACCCGGCGGATCACGCGTATCGCCGATTTTCCCGCGACATAGCGCAGATAGATCCGCAGTATCCCCTGGTTCTTGTTCTCGATGAACTTGAAATCGTCGATATACTGCTCGCGCTTGAGTATCTCCAGGATCGATTTGCTGATCTTCGAGGAGGGCACATCGAGATTAAGTTTCCGCGCCATGATCGCATTGCGGATCATGGTAAACGTGTCTGCTATCAGATCTGTTCTGGACATATCAACCTCTTCTAGACCTCTTTACGTTACCAGCTTGCCTTCTTGATCCCCGGGATCATCCCCTGCCAGGCGAGCTCCCTGAAGCAGATACGGCAGAGCTTGAACCTGCGCAGGAACCCGCCGGAACGTCCGCAGATTGCACACCGGTTGTGTTTCCGGGTGCTGAATTTTGCGGTACGCTTCCACCGGTTGATCTGTGACGTCTTAGCCATGTTATTCCTTTACCTTGAACGGGATGCCGAACGAACGAAGAAGCGCGCGCGACTGTTCGGCGCTTTTAGAGTTCTTGATCACAAAGACCACGTCCATGCCCTGCGTACGCGAGATCCGGTCCACGTCGATCTCGGGGAATATCGACTGTTCCGTCAGCCCCAGGGAATAATTCCCCGCCTGATCGAAGGAATCGAGGGGCACGCCGCGGAAGTCGCGGATGCGGGGCAGCGCCACCGAGATGAGCCGGTCGAGGAACTCGTACATCTTCTGCCGGCGCAGCGTCACCTTGCAGCCGATCGGGTTGTTGGCCTTGATCTTGAAATTCGAGATCGCGATCTTCGCCCTGCGCATGATCGGCTTCTGACCGGTGATAAGACCGAGCTCTTCCATTGCCTTATCGAGGATCTTGACGTCCTGCAGCGCTTCTCCGACGCCCATGTTGATGACGATCTTATCGAGCTGCGGCACCGCCATCCTGTTCGACAGATTGAACTCCTTCATCAGCTTCGGCACGATCTCGTTCCTGTATCGTTCAAGCAATCGCGGCATCATAGATTAGAGCACCCCTTTGCATTTTTTGCAGAATCGCTGCTTGAGGCCGTCCTTGCCGACGATAAAACCGATCCGGGCCGGACGGTTGCATCCTTTGCACAAGACCATGAGGTTTGCTATCCTGATCGGCGCCTCGACGCTGGTGATACCGCCCTGCTGGTCCTGGCGGGCCTGACGCCGGTGCTTCTTCACCATGTTGACGGCTTCGACCAGCGCCCTTCGCTCTTCGCCGAAGACATTGATGACCTTGCCCTTTTTTCCCCGGTCTTTGCCTTTGATGACGACGACGGTGTCGCCCTTCTTGACTTTCAGCATCAGATGACCTCCGGGGCAAGCGAGATGATCTTCGTAAAATTATGATCCCGTAATTCGCGGGCGACCGGACCGAAGACGCGGGTCCCCCGGGGGTTGGAGGCGGCGTCGATGAAGACCACGGCATTGCGGTCGAACCGCAAGAGGGTGCCGTCGGACCTGCGGATCGGCTGCTTGGTCCGTACGACGACGGCCTTGGCGACTTCGCCTTTTTTCACCACGCCGTCCGGGGAAGACTCTTTGACGTTGACGTTGATGATGTCGCCGATCTCGGCGTACACCCTGCCCTTTTTCCCCAAGACTCCGATCATGGAAGCCTTTTTGGCGCCCGTATTGTCTGCGACATCAACGATCGTGCGTAGCTGGATCATACGGCCTCTTCTTTCAGCTCCACTCCGGCAAGCTGCGATTTCCTGACCACCGAGACGAGACGGAAGGTCTTTTCCTTGGAAAGCGGACGGGTCCGGATGATCGTGACGATGTCGCCGACGTGCGCGCTCCCCTTCTCATCGTGCACCTTGAACTTGTTGTAACGTTTGACGATGCGGCCGTAGACCGGGTGCTTGGCCCTGTGCATCGTGCGCACGACGATGGTCTTGTTCATCTTGTCGCTGATGACCGTACCGGTCAGCTCTTTTGGTTTAGCCATTGTTTTTACCTTTGCGTTGAGAGAGAATCGTTTCTATGCGCGCAATGTCTTTGCGTACCCGTGCGAACTCATGCGGCTTATCGACCCTTCCGGAAAAACGCTGGATGTTGAGCTTATACAAATCTTCCTTGAGCGCCTTTTCCTTTGCGAGCAGTTCGTCGTCGGTGAGACTGATCAGTTCTTTAGCTTTCATTGTCTAGACCTCGCCGGCCCTGGTGATGAATTTCGTCTTGAAAGGCAGTTTATACGCCACAAGCCGGAAACAGTGACGCGCATATTCCTCGGGGATGCCGCCCAGCTCGAACAGGACCCTGCCGCGCTTGATCACGCATACCCAGTGGTCGATATCGCCCTTGCCTTTGCCCATGCGGACTTCAGCGGGCTTTTTGGTGATCGATTTGTCCGGGAACACCCGGATCCACAGTTTACCGCCTTTATGCAACTGGCGGGCAAGGATGACGCGCACTGCCTCGATCTGCGTGTTCTTAAGCCACGCGTTCTCAAGGGCCTTCAGCCCGAATTCGCCGAAGACGAGGGTTGACCCCCGCGTCGCAATGCCGCGGCGCAGTCCCTTGATCAGTTTTCTGTATTTGACTCGTTTCGGCATCAAAGCCATGGTATGCCTTTCCTATTCCTTTGCAGGCTGGACACCGGCTGCCTGCGCCGGCTGACGCGCCTCCCGGGGCTTGGGCAGGACCTCGCCCTTGAAAATCCAGACCTTGATCCCGATAAGACCGTAGGTGGTCAGCGCCTCGCAAAACCCGTATTCTATGTCTGCGCGCAGGGTCTGCAGCGGCACCTTGCCCTGCTTATACGTCTCGACGCGGCACATCTCGGCGCCGTCGAGCCTTCCGGCAGCGCAGATCTTGGCGCCTTTTGCCCCTGCCTGCATCGCCTGTTCCAGCGCCCGCTTGACCGAGCGGCGGAATGCCACGCGTTTTTCGATCTGCCCCACGATGTTCTGGGCGACCAGCTGGGCGTCGGCCATCGGATTCTTGACTTCCTCGATATCGATGGCGACTTCCTTGTTCATCAGGGCGTTCAATTCCTCCCTGAGCTTCTCGATATCCGCGCCGTGGCGGCCGATGATGATGCCCGGCCGCGCCGAAAAGATACGGATCTTGACTTTTTCAGTCAACCGCTCGATGACAATCTTGGAGATCGACGCCTGTTTGAACTTTGCCAGAATGAGTTTCCTGATACGGTAGTCCTCTTCGATGAACCGGGCGTACTCCTTCGGGTTGGCGAACCACCGGCTGTGCCAGGTCCGTAAGATTCCGATCCGTTGTATAAAGGGGTGTACTTTTTGTCCCATAGCCTCTTCCTTATGATTTCAGGTCCAGTTCAATCCTGATGTGCGACGTCCGTCGCTTGATCGACGCCGCCCTGCCGAATGCAGCTGCCTTGAAGCGCTTCCAGACCGGGCCGACATTGCATACTATTTTTGAGATATAGAGCTGTTCCGGCGTAAATCCCTTGACCTTGGCGTTGGCTATTGCCGAACGAAGGATCTTCAGGATGTAATCCTTGGGTCGCTTATTGATGTTGACCAGGATCGTTTCTGCGTCGTTGACGTCCTTGTTCCTGATCAGATCGATGACCTGACGCACCTTGGTCGGCGACAGCCTGATGTGTTTATTCTCCGCTTTTACTATCATTCTTATACCTTTACGTCTTTTCCGGCGCCTTCTTCGCCTTGACGCCGCCGTGCTTCCTGAATATCCGGGACGGGGCAAACTCGCCGAGTTTATGGCCGACCATGTTTTCGGTCACAAAGACCGGAACGTGTTTCTTGCCGTCATAGACGGCAAAGGTCAGCCCCACGAAATCCGGTATGATCGTAGACCTGCGCGACCAGGTCTTGATGGCCTGACGGGTGCCGGTACGCCGTGCGAAATCGGCTTTTTTCACGAGGTAATCTTCGACAAACGGACCTTTTTTGACTGAACGCGGCATAGCCTATTTTCTCCTTTTCACGATGAAACGCTGGGAGTACCGTCCGTGCTTTCTCGTCCTGTACCCTTTGGTCGGCTGCCCCCACGGCGAGACCGGGTGCGGGTTGCCCTGGCCGGCTTTGCCTTCGCCTCCGCCGTGCGGATGGTCCACCGGGTTCATGGCTGAGCCCCGCGACTGCGGTTTCTTGCCCAGCCAGCGCATCTTGCCGGCCTTACCGAGGATGATGTCCTCGTGCTCGACATTCGAGAGCTGCCCTATCGTGGCATGGCAATCAAGACGTATCAGCCTGATCTCTCCCGAAGGCATGCGTATGTGGGCAAACGGCTCTTCCTTGGCCATGATCTGTGCGCTTGTACCGGCGCTGCGCACAATCTGCCCGCCCTTGCCGTTCGTCAGCTCGATGTTATGGATCAGGGTGCCCTGCGGGATAAGCCGCAGCGGCATGCAGTTGCCTTCCTTGATATCTATCGTGCGTTCGTTGGTAGAGACGATCTCGGCGCCCACGGCAAGGCCCACCGGTGCCAGGATATACCGTCTCTGTGCATTCTGATATTCGATCAAAGCGATGCGCGAGGTCCGGTTCGGGTCGTACTCGATCGAAAGAACCTTGCCCGGGACATCGAAAAGATCGCGCTTGAAATCTATGATGCGCAGCATCCGCTTATGGCCGCCGCCGCGGTGACGGATGGTGATGCGGCCGTAGGAATTCCTTCCACCGGTCTTCTTGAGCGGCAAGAGCAGCGATTTCTCGGGGCGCGACTTGGTGATTTCGGAGAAGTCGTTGCCTGACATATGCCTGCGTGACGGGGTTGTCGGTTTGAACTTTATTAAGCCCATGAGTGCCTTTGCATGTTATCAGCCAACATCTATCTTCTGTCCTTCTTTCAACGTCACGATCGCCTTCTTGATGTCGGGGGTCTTTCCGATCTGGTAGCGTACCCTGCGGAGTTTTCCCCGGCAGACCATGGTGTTGACGTCCTGCACTTTGACTTTATACGCCTGTTCGACCGCCTGTTTGATCTGAGTCTTATTGGCGTTTTTTTGCACCAGGAACAGGTATTTACCCTTCGGCTCGTACACCGTTGATTTCTCGGTCCTGATTAAAGATCTGATGATGTCGTAGGCGTTTTTCATATCTGTTATTTGAGCCGTTTGGCGATCTGAGCCAGGCCGTCCCTGGTGATGATGAGTTTCTCGGCGGCCATCACTTCATAGGTGTTGATATTGGCGGCGATATCGATTTCCAGGTGCCCGATGTTCTTTCCCGCGCGCCTGATCTGCGGGTCGGTCGACGGCAGTACCAGCAGGAGCTTTTGTCTGCCAGTGTCCAGCTTCAGGCGGCGCAGCATTGCCGCCAGGTCTTTGGTCTTGGTCTGTTCGGCCGGCAGCCGGTCAAGGACCACGATGTTCTGCTCCGCAGCCTTCTGCGAGAGCGCAAACCGCAAAGAGCTCTCCTTCATCTTGCGCGGGATGCCGAGTTCGAAATCCCTGGGGTGCGGGCCGAAGACCACGCCGCCGTGCCTCCAGAGCGGGGAGCGGGTCGAACCTGCGCGCGCCCTGCCGGTGCCCTTCTGCTTCCAGGGCTTGCGGCCGCCGCCGGCAACCTCGCCGCGGGTCTTGGTCGAGGCCAGGCCTTTGCGCTGATTCGAGCGGAAGGCGACGATTGTCCGGTACACCGACGAAGGGAATATTTTATCATTAAAAATTTGTTCGTCAAGCTTTACTGTGTCGATTTCTTTTCCTTCGGGATTATAGAGCGGTACGCTGAACATGGCTTCCTTATTTTGATTTCCGTGTTTTCTTGGCCGACCGGATCACGAGGTAACCGTTCTTTCCCCCGGGGACCGCGCCCCCGACCAAAAGGATGTTGTGTTCCGGGATGACCTTGACCACGCGGAGGTTCTGCACCGTGACGCGCTCGTCCCCCATGTGGCCGGGCATGTGGTGTCCCCTCCACACGCGCCCCGGCGTCGTGGTTGAACCGATAGAGCCTACTCGCCGGTGCGAGGTGTGGCCGTGCGTGTTGGGGCCGCCTGCCCAGTGCCAGCGTTTCATGCCTCCCTGGAAACCCTTACCCTTGGAGACACCGATGACATCGACGATGTCTCCCGTCTTGAAAAGCTCGACCCGCAGCTCCTGGCCGACCGCGTATTCCATACCGGCGGCCCTGGGGATCTCGCGGATGAGTTTGCGCGCAGCGACGTTGACCTTCTTGAAGAAATCGCGCTGCGGCTTGGCTAATGCCTTTTCCTTGGCAGCGTCGAAGCCGACCTGTACCGAGCTTTTATTGACGGCAAGGACGGCACACGGGCCGGTCTCAATCGCCGTGACCCCGACCATGGCCCCTTCCTGCGTAAAGACCTGCGTCATTCCGATTTTTTTACCCAAAAGAGTTGTCATAGTTTCATGTATGGCGCTGTGCCCGTTGAGTCCCCTATCCCCGTTCGATAAACGAAAATAGCGGACGCAGCGAAGCGACGCTTTTTATTTTATTTCGACGTCTACGCCCGCAGGGAGGTTCAGCTTACGCAGCGCATCAATGGTCTTCGACGTGGGCTCCAGAATCCCGATGAGCCGCTTGTGCGTGGCCAATTGAAACTGCTCGCGTGATTTTTTATCGATCACCGGCGAACGCAGGACCGTATAGATTTCTTTTTTCGTCGGCAGCGGCAGGGGCCCGGAAATCTTGGCACCTGTGCGCTTGGCAGCCTCGACGATCTCGCCCGTTGCCTGGTCAAGAAGTCTATGGTCGTATGCTTTTAGTTTTATCCGTATCTTCTGCATCTTTTTTCAAATGAACGGTTTTGGATCTTGCCGCGGTCGGCTACGAGCCGGCCTAGGCGATGACTTCGGTAACGACTCCCGCGCCGACGGTATGGCCGCCCTCCCGGATGGCGAAACGCGATTCCTTCTCCATGGCGATGGGGGTGATGAGTTCCACTTCGAGGTTGATGTTGTCGCCCGGCATGACCATTTCCACTCCCTCCGGGAGCGTGACCGCCCCGGTAACGTCCGTGGTGCGGAAATAGAACTGCGGACGGTATCCTTTGAAGAACGGCGTGTGGCGGCCGCCCTCTTCCTTGGTCAGGATGTAGATCTGCGCCTTGAACTTGGTATGCGGGGTAATGGACTTCGGTGCGGCGATGACCATGCCGCGCTCGATAGAATCCTTATCCACGCCGCGCAAGAGGAGCCCGACGTTGTCGCCGGCCTGGCCTTCGTCGAGCATCTTGCGGAACATCTCGATGCCGGTGACGACGGTCTTTTTCGGCTCAGGCCGAAGGCCGACGATCTCGACTTCCTGGTTGAGGATGACCTTGCCGCGTTCGATCCTGCCGGTACCCACGGTACCGCGGCCTTCGATGGTGAACACGTCTTCGACAGCCATCAACAGCGGCTTGTCGAGTTCGCGCACCGGCTGCGGGATGAATTCGTCGCAGGCCTTGATGAGGTCCAGGATCGGTTTGCAGTCCGGCGAGTTCGGGTCATTGGCCGCAGCCAGCGCCTTGGCCGAGCTGCCGCGGATGATCGGCGTCTTGTCACCCGGATAGCCGTATTTGGTCAGGAGTTCCCGGACTTCCATCTCCACCAGATCAAGGAGCTCGTTGTCGGTGACCAGATCGATCTTGTTCAAAAAGACCACCATTGCCGGGACGTTGACCTGACGCGCCAGGAGTATGTGCTCTCTGGTCTGGGGCATGGGGCCGTCGGCTGCGGAAACGACAAGGATTGCTCCGTCCATCTGGGCGGCGCCGGTGATCATGTTCTTGATATAGTCGGCATGGCCGGGGCAGTCGATATGGGCGTAATGACGGGTCTCGCTTTCATATTCGACGTGGGAGACCGAGATGGTGACGATCTTCGAATCGTCTCTGACGGTGCCGCCTTTGGCAATGTCAGCATACTCTTTTGCCGTCGCCCTGCCCAGCTTTGCAAGAACATGGGTGATAGCAGCGGTCAGAGTCGTCTTTCCATGGTCGATATGCCCGATGGTCCCGATGTTGACGTGCGGTTTTGTCCTTACAAACTTTTCCTTAGCCATCATTCACCTCCCGATATTTTGTTAGCCCTTTCGGGTTATCCCTGCCGAACCGTACCCCGAAACGATCTCTTTCGCTATATGTGAAGGCACCTCGGCGTAAAACGAGGGCTCCATTGTGTAGGATGCGCGTCCCTGGGTAAGCGACCGAAGGACCGTCGCATAATTAAAAATCTCAGCCAGCGGCACATCGGCCCTGATCGTCCTCACGTTTGCCCGCGAACCGATGGAAGCAATCTTCGCGCGGCGTGAACTCAGGTCTCCGATGACCTGCCCCATGTATTCTTCGGGCACGGTGATCTCCATGTCCATGATCGGCTCAAGGAGAATTGAATGGCCCTTGCGCAGGC
This sequence comes from Candidatus Omnitrophota bacterium, assembly GCA_028714595.1. Classification (GTDB taxonomy): domain Bacteria; phylum Omnitrophota; class Gorgyraeia; order Gygaellales; family Profunditerraquicolaceae; genus JAQTMD01. Next base: position 8,987 of record JAQTMD010000007.1, on the reverse strand, counting down.
CGTCGGAGAGCGCCATGCCCGCGGCCATCTTAAATGCCATCTCGGAAGAATCTACCTCGTGATACGATCCGTCGACCAGCGTAACCTTGATGTCGGTCACCGGATAGCCCGCCAGGACGCCGCTTTTAACGGCTTCAAAAACTCCCTGTTTTACCGAAGAAATGAATTCCAGCGGGATGGCGCCTCCCTTGATCTTGTTCTCGAAGGTGACGCCGGTACCCGGGGTTTCCTGCGGTTCGATTTCCATCACCGTATGGCCGTACTGGCCGCGGCCGCCGGACTGCTGGATAAACTTTCCGGTGGCGTTGACCTTTTTCGTAAGCGTCTCGCGGTAAGCGACCTCGGGGAAACCGACCTGTACGTTGACGCTGAACTCACGCTTCAAGCGGTCGGCGATGACTTCCAGGTGCAGCTGTCCCATGCCGCTCATGACCGTCTGTCCCGTCTCCTGGTTATAATTGACGCGGAACGACGGATCTTCTTCCATTAATTTATGCAATGCCATGCCCAGTTTTTGCTGGTCGTTCTTTGCCGCCGGTTCGATCGCCTGCTGAATGACAGGCTCGGGGAACTTCATCGCTTCTACGAGAATCGGGGTCTTCTCATCGCACAGTGTCTCTCCGGTCTTGGTCTCTTTGAGGCCGACGAGCGCTGCGATGTCCCCGCAGATGACCTTATCGATTATCTCCTGGCGGTTGGCGTGCATGCGCACGATCTTAGCCACGCGCTCTTTCTCGCGGCGCGAGGCATTATAAATATAGCTGCCGCTGGCAATCGAACCGGAGTACACCCGGATATAATTAAGCCTTCCCACGAACGGATCGGTCGCCACCTTAAAACACAGCGCGCAGAACGGGGCTTTTTCGTTCGGCAGGATCTCTTCAAACGACCCCGTCTTGGGATTCGTCCCCTTGATCGGCGGCAGGTCTTTTGGAGACGGAAGGAAATCCACGATCGCATCAAGCAGGAACTGGGTACCCTTGTTCTTGAAGGATGACCCGCAGAGCACCGGCGTGAACTTATTGGCGATGACCGTGCGGCGGATGGCCGCGCGCAGCTCAGGCATAGTCAGGGCCTTGCCCTGTAAAAACTTCTCCATGCAAAAGTCATCGACTTCGGCAAGCTTCTCGACCAGCTCATTGTGATAGTGCGCGGCCTTCTCCCTGAATTCCTCCGGGATATCCTGCATCTCGATGTCTCTGCCCAGGTCGTCTTTGTAGATATGCAGCTTCATGGCAGTGAGGTCGACTATGCCTTTAAAATTCTCTTCCTCGCCGTAGGGCAATTGTATGGCGGCGGCGTTCGCACCGAGGCGTTTTCGTATCTGGTCGAGTGTTTCATAGAAATTGCTGGCAGCACGGTCCATTTTATTGACGAAGGCGATCCGGGGAACATTGTAGCGGTCGGCCTGACGCCAGACGGTCTCTGACTGCGGTTCCACCCCGCCCACGCCGCAGAAGATGACTACGGCGCCGTCAAGGACTTTCAGCGATCGCTCGACTTCGACGGTAAAATCCACGTGGCCGGGCGTGTCGATCAGGTTGATCGTATGGTCCTTCCAGTGACACGTAGTAGCGGCAGCGGTGATCGTGATACCGCGTTCCTGTTCCTGTACCATCCAGTCCATGACTGCGGTGCCGTCGTTGACCTCGCCGATCTTGTAGGAACGCCCGGTATAATACAGGATACGCTCGCTGGTCGTGGTCTTGCCTGCGTCGATGTGCGCTATGATACCGATGTTCCTCAAATTGTCTAACGCGCTCTTGGTCATATAATGGTTTGGTGTAAAACCTTCTGTTTTACCAGCGGAAGTGCGCGAAGGCCTTGTTCGCCTCGGCCATCTTGTGCGTATCGTCCCGTTTCTTGATCGCCGAACCCTCGCCCTTGTAAGCCGAGATAATCTCGTCGGCAAGCTTGTCTTCCATGGACTTGCCCTTGCGCGACTTGGCGTAATCCCTGATCCAGCGCAGCGCAATGGACGAGCCCCGTTCCTGTTTCACTTCAATGGGCACCTGGTATGTCGCGCCGCCGACCCTGCGGGGCTTAACCTCCAGGCGCGGCCGGACATTATCGATAGCCTTATGAAATATCTTGAGGGCGTCGGGTTCGTTGAGCACGGTCTTCACCTTCTCGAAGGCATTGTAGACGATCCGTTCCGCGACGGCCTTTTTCCCCTTGACCATGACCATATTGATGAATTTTCCGACAACCTTGGAACTGAATTTCGGGTCGGCTACCAGCTCTCTCTTGAATACGTGTCTTCGTCTCATTTCGCAGTTTCCTTCTGACGTTTGGCCCCGTACTTCGAACGGGATTTCTTCCGCTGGTTGACTCCCGCAGCATCGAGAGTACCGCGGACGATATGATACCGCACGCCGGGCAGGTCCTTGACCCTCCCGCCGCGCACCAGGACGATCGAGTGCTCCTGCAGATTATGGCCTTCCCCGGGGATATAGGAAGTCACTTCGATCCCGGTGGTAAGCCGGACCCTGGCGATCTTGCGCAGCGCCGAGTTAGGTTTCTTCGGCGTCATGGTCCTGACCTGGATGCAGACGCCTCTGCGCTGCGGACAGCCTTTGAGCGCCGGTGATTTCGTGCTCTTGCGTTTCGCCAGCCTTCCCATTCGTATCAGTTGATTGATCGTCGGCATAGACTATTCCTTTGTACTGGCTCCTGCGCCAGCCTCCTGAAGTTCCGCCTTCTCTGCGGCGAGTTTCTGGATCTCGACCACGCGGTGCGTCGAGAATCCCGTTCCCGCCGGGATGAGGTGTCCCACGATGACGTTCTCCTTTAAACCCTGCAGGTCGTCGTGTTTTCCCGAGGCCGCCGCATCGGTAAGCATGCGGGTGGTCTCCTGGAAGCTTGCAGCGGAGATAAAGCTGTCGGTCGTCAGCGACGCCTTGGTGATACCCAGCAAAAGCGGCGTTGCCTGGGCGGGCTTGCCGCCTTTTTTAATGACCCGGGCGTTTTCCTTCTGAAAGACGATCTTGTCGACCTGCTGCATGGGCAGGAAGTCCGCGTCTCCGGGGTCTTCAATCTTGACCTTGCGCAGCATCTGCCTGATGATGACCTCGATATGCTTGTCGTTGATATGCACGCCCTGGAGACGGTAGACCTCCTGGACCTCGTTGACGAGGTACTCCTGGAGGATCTTGTCGCCGCAGACGCGCAGGATGTCCTGCAAGACCACGGGCCCGTCGGTCAGCTGCTGGCCGGCCGCGACCTTGTCGCCCTTGTACACGTTGGGGTGCTTGCCGTGCGGGATGATGTATTCCCTGACCATACCGGTCGGCGACTTGACCAGGATCGCGCGCTGACCCTTTTTGTTCTGGCCGAATTCCACGAAACCGTCGATTTCGCTGATGACCGCGGGGTCCTTCGGGCGGCGCGCCTCAAAGAGCTCGGCGACGCGCGGGAGGCCTCCGGTAATATCCCTGGTCTTGATCGAGACGCGCGGGATCTTCGCCAAGAGGTCGCCTGCCTCGACGCTCGATGAATCCTTGACCAGTATGTGAGCGCCGACGGGGATCGGATAGATCCCTGAGACTTCTTTTTTATCGTCAAGGATGATGATCTGGGGATGGAATTCCTGTTTATGCTCCACGACGACCTGTTCGGTCATCTTGGTAACCGGGTTTAATTCCTGGACAACGGTCACGTCGTCTTTCAAATCCTCGTATCTGACATGACCGCCGACTTCCGTAAGGATGGGAGCGGTATAGGGGTCCCACCGCACGAACGAAACGCCTTCGCCCACGTCCTCTGAATCCTTGAAGGAGATAAAGGCGCCCTGCGGTATGAGGTAACGCTCCAGTTCCCTGCCGTCGCGGTCATTGATGCTCAATGCGCCGTTGCGGTTCAGGACGACAAATTCCTTCTTTTTGGAGACGACGCGCAGGTTATGGTACTTCAGCGTGCCGGCGTTCTTGGCCTTGATGAACGACTGCTCGATGATACGGGATGCCGTACCGCCGATGTGGAAGGTGCGCAGCGTCAGCTGCGTGCCCGGTTCCCCGATGGACTGTGCGGCGATGATGCCGACGGCCTCTCCCATTTCCACGAGCCTTCCGGTCGCCAGGTTCCTGCCGTAGCACTTGATGCAGACGCCGCGCTCGGCTTCGCAGGTCAGGACCGACCGGATGCGGATCTTCTCCACGCCGAGCTTCTCGATCATCTCGGCTTTTTCCTCGCTGATCTCCTGGCCCTGCTCGACAACGACCTGGTCGGTAATGATGTCCACGATATTGTCGAGCGCCACGCGGCCGACCACGCGCTCGCTTAAAGGCACGACGACCTCGTTCCCTTCGGTGATGGCCTCGACGGTGATGCCGTTCAAGGTGCCGCAGTCCTCTTCAAAGATGATGTTATCCTGGGCCACGTCCACGAGACGCCTCGTCAGATACCCTGCGTCGGCCGTCTTCAAAGCCGTATCGGCCAGACCCTTGCGCGCACCGTGCGCCGAAATGAAATACTCGAGCACCGTCAGTCCTTCCTTGAAATTTGCGGTGATGGGGTTTTCGATGATCTCGCCCGACGGCTTTGCCATGAGGCCGCGCATGCCGGAGAGCTGCCTGACCTGCAGCTTTGAGCCGCGCGCCCCGGAATCGGCCATGAGGAATATCGGGTTGAACGGCGTCATCTCCTTGAACAGCATGTCGGTTATCTTGTCGGTCGCATGCGTCCAGACGTCGATGATCTTATTGGAGCGCTCCTTGGCGGTGACCGCGCCTTTACGGTACTGGTCCTCGATCTTGGCAAGCTCGTCGCGGGCGTCCTTGATGACCTCGGGCTTGGCCTTCGGGATCACCAGGTCGTCGATACCGATCGAAATGCCGCCTTTGGTGGCCATGCGGAATCCCAGCTTCTTCAAGTCGTCCAGGAGCTGTATGGTACGGGCGTGGCCGAAGCGCTTGTAACATTCGGCGACTATATTGCCGATATTGCCCTTGTTCAGTTCTTTGTTGACGTACCCGAAATCCTGCGGCAGTTCCTGATTGAAGATCACCCTGCCGGGCGTGGTGGTGATGACGTGTTTTTCCGGTATGTGTTTTTTCTCGTCGAGGTCGAAGATACCGGAGACGCGCAGCTTGATGCGCGCGTGCAGATCGACCGCATTGTCCTCGTTGGCGATGAGCACTTCGTCGACGTTCGAAAAGACCTTGTTCTCTCCCCGTGCGCCGGTCTTTTCCTTGGTCAAATACGAAAGGCCGAGCACGATGTCCTGCGTCGAGGTCACGATGGGACGTCCGTGCGCCGGGGAAAAGATATTGTTCACGGAGAGCATCAGGATCCTGGCCTCCAGCTGCGCCTCCAGCGAAAGCGGCACATGCACTGCCATCTGGTCCCCGTCAAAGTCTGCGTTAAAACCGGTGCAGACCAGCGGATGTATGCGGATAGCCTTGCCTTCGATCAGCACCGGCTGGAACGCCTGGATGCTCAAACGGTGCAGCGTCGGTGCGCGGTTCAGCAGCACGGGGTGGTCCTTGATCACTTCATCGAGGATATCCCAGACTTCCACTTTGCCGTGGCCGACCATGCGGCGCGCGCCCTTAATCGTATGCACAAAACCCTTTTCTTTCAGTTTCTTGATGATGAACGGCTCAAAGAGCTCCAGCGCCATCTGTTTGGGCAGCCCGCACTCGTGCAGCGCAAGTTCAGGCCCGACGACGATGACGGAACGGCCCGAGTAATCGACGCGCTTTCCGAGCAGGTTCTGACGGAAGCGTCCCTGCTTGCCTTTGAGCATATCCGACAGGGATTTCAGGGGTCTGTTGTTGGCGCCCACGACCGCCCTGCCGTGCCTGCCGTTGTCCATCAGCGCATCGACCGCTTCCTGCAGCATGCGCTTTTCGTTACGGATGATGATCTCGGGCGCGGCCAGCTCTATGAGTTTTTTGAGACGGTTGTTCCGGTTGATCACCCTGCGGTACAGGTCGTTCAAATCGGATGTCGCAAACCTGCCGCCCTCCAGGGGCACGAGCGGCCTGAGGTCGGGCGGGATGACCGGCAAGGCCTCCAGCACCATCCATTCGGGCTTGTTGCCGGACTTGCGGAAATCTTCGATGATCTTCAGGGTCTTCAGGGACTTGCGGCTGCCCAGGACCTCTTTCGATTTTTCCAGGTCACGGTGCAGCTTGCGGCAGGCAGCGTCCAGGTCCAGCTCTTTGAGCAGCTCATACACTGCCTCGGCGCCGATCTTGGCCTTGAACTTGCCGGCGTATTTGGTCATCGCTTCCTGGAATTTCTCCTCGGATAAAAGTTCTTTTTTCTTCAGCGGCGAATTGCCGGGATCGACCACCACATATTCTTCGTAATAGATGACTTTTTCCAGGTCGCGCAGAGACATGTCCAGGAGCGCCGACATCCTGCTGGGCACGACTTTGAAGAACCAGATGTGGGTAACGGGCGCGGCCAACTCGATGTGGCCCATGCGCTCCCTGCGCACCGACGAACGGTCGACGGTGACCCCGCAGCGGTCGCAGGTGATGCCCTTGAACTTGATCCCTTTGTACTTGCCGCAGTTGCACTCCCAGTCGCGCACCGGCCCGAATATACGTTCGCAGAAAAGGCCGTCTTTCTCGGGCTTGAGCGTACGGTAGTTGATGGTCTCGGCACGCCTGACTTCTCCCTTTGACCATGACCTGATCACGGACGGCGATGCCAGGCGGATCGTAAGTTTATCGAACAGGGTGTTTTCTATCATTATTTTGCCTTCTCCATTCTGAAATCCAACCCTAATCCCTGAAGTTCCTTGACCAGGACGTTGAACGATTCGGGCGTGCCGTGCGTAAGGCGCTGTTCTCCCTTGACGATCGCCTCGTAGATCCGCTGCCTGCCGGCAACGTCGTCCGACTTTACGGTCAGCATCTCCTGCAGCGTGAACGCCGCGCCATAGGCTTCCAATGCCCAGACCTCCATCTCTCCCAGGCGCTGGCCGCCGAACTGGGCCTTGCCGCCCAGCGGCTGCTGGGTGACCAGGGAATACGGGCCGATCGAACGCGCATGTATCTTTTCGTCCGCCAGGTGGATCAGCTTCATCATGTAGATCTGGCCGACCGTGATCTCCTGGTCGAACGGCTCGCCCGTGTAACCGTCGTGCAGGGTTATCTTGCCGCTGGCGGGGAGCCCCGCATCCTTAAGCCATTGCTTGATCTCGTCCTGGGTTGCGCCGTCAAAGACCGGCGTCATGACCTGATACCCCAGCGCTTTTGCCGCCCAGCCCAGGTGGGTCTCCAAAATCTGTCCGATGTTCATACGCGAAGGCACGCCCAGCGGGTTCAGGACGATCTCGACCGGTGTGCCGTCGGGCATATACGGCATATCCTCTTCGGGGATGATCTTTGCCACGACCCCTTTGTTGCCGTGACGTCCGGAAAGCTTATCGCCGACCGAGACCTTGCGTTTGGTCGCGATGTAGGCAACGACGCGCTTCAGGACCCCGGGCGGCAGCTCGTCTCCGCGGCGGACCTTTTCAATCTCCTGCTCAAATTCAAGCTCCAATTCCTGGACCTGCTCTTCGTATGAAGCAGCCAGGATCTTGGCCTCCTCGTTGTCGTCGTAATTGATCTTCTCGACCTTCGATTTTTCTATTTTAAGCAATTGCGCCAGGCGCGTGACTTTCTCGGTCTGGACGAACTCGATCTCCTGCTTGTAATAGGCCTTGAGCTCCTTGAGCTTGGCCAACTCCTTGGATTTCTCTTCTTTCGATTTTCTCCCCCGCTCTTTCCGCGAGAAGACATGGATATCCACGACCACGCCTTCGACTCCCGGGGGCACGCGCAGGCTTGTATCGCGCACATCCGCTGATTTCTCTCCGAAAATGGCGCGCAGCAGCCGCTCTTCCGGTGAAAGCTCGGTCTCGGTTTTCGGCGTGACCTTACCCACCAGGATATCGCCCTGTCCGACTTCCGCGCCGATGCGGATGATGCCGGTCGTATCCAGGTTCCTCAGCGCATCCTCGCTGACGTTGGGGATGTCGCGGGTGATCTCTTCGTTGCCCAGGCGCGTCTCGATGGCCTCGACCTCGAATTCCTTGATATGCACCGAGGTGAACGTGTCCTCCCGCACAAGCTTTTCGTTGATCAGGATCGCGTCCTCGAAGTTATAGCCGCGCCACGGCAGGAAGGCGCAGAGAAGGTTTTTGCCGAGGGCGAGTTCGCCGTTTTTCGTACTCATGCCGTCGGCGATGACCTGCCCTTTTTCCACGTGTTCGCCGAGCTTGACGATCGGCCGCTGGTTCAGGCATGAATCGGCATTGGTACGGATGTATTTTTTCAGATGGTACGTCCGTTTTCCGACGGTTATTGAGGCGCCGTCGACCGCGTTGACTTTTCCCGCTTCCTGCGCGATCTCGACCGCGCCGGAGTCATAGGCGACTTTCGCCTCCATGCCCGTGCCCACGACCGGCGGCTCGGTGATCATCAGCGGCACTGCCTGACGCTGCATGTTCGAGCCCATGAGAGCGCGGTTGGCGTCGTCGTGCTCAAGGAACGGGATCAAGGATGCCGCCACCGATACCAGCTGGCGCGGAGAGACGTCCATGTATTCGACCTGCTTGGGCGGGACTTTCGGAAAATCATCCTTGAAACGGCAGGAAATCTCCCGTTCATGAAAGTGCCCGTCGGCATCAAGCGGGACGTTTGCCTGGGCAACGATCTTTTCCTCTTCGACGTCGGCAGTGAGGTAATCGATCCTCTTGGTCACCCTGCCGTCTTCCACTTTGCGGTACGGCGTCTCCAGGAACCCGAGGTTATTGACCCGGGCATAGGTGCTCATGGACGCGATAAGTCCGATGTTCGGTCCTTCAGGCGTCTCAATGGGGCAGATGCGGCCGTAATGCGACGGGTGGATGTCGCGGACTTCAAAGCCCGCGCGCTCGCGCGAAAGCCCGCCCGGACCGACGGCGCTCAAGCGGCGTTTATGGGTCATCTCCGCCAGGGGATTGACCTGGTCCATGAACTGGGACAACTGCGAACGGGCGAAGAAAT